>JAIBDW010000085.1 GCA_024686035.1 Oceanospirillaceae bacterium | reverse complement strand
GGCAAAAGAAGACATCCAGCAACAGATTGAAGATTTTGCTCAAAGCGCAAAGCTAGCTCAAAATGCGGGTTATGATGGTGTGGAAATCATGGGCAGTGAAGGTTATTTTTTAAATCAATTTATTGTCACTCGCACTAATCACCGTGATGATGAATGGGGCGGCAGTTATGACAATCGCATGCGTCTTGCTGTTGAAGTGGTTAAGCGTGTGCGCCAGAGAGTGGGTGAAAAATTCATCATCATTTATCGCCTGTCTATGTTGGACTTAGTACCTGAGGGCAGTGATTTTGAAGAAGTGGTAAAGCTGGCCAAAGCCATCGAAAGCGCTGGGGCTACAATCATCAATACAGGTATTGGCTGGCATGAGGCCCGCATCCCTACCATTGCCACAAAAGTACCTCGCGCTGCTTTTACATGGGTCACCAAAAAAGTACGCAAGCATTTAACTGTGCCTGTGATTACCTCTAATCGAATCAACACCCCAGAGGTCGCTGAACAAGTGCTGGCTAACGGTGATGCCGACTTAATTTCTATGGCACGGCCTTTTTTAGCCGATCCAGAATTTGTCAATAAAGCAGCCGCAGGCCAAGCAGAGCGGATCAATACCTGCATTGGCTGCAACCAAGCCTGCTTGGATCATGTGTTTAATGGCAAAGTGAGTAGCTGTTTAGTCAACCCAAGAGCCTGTGAAGAAACGCGCATCATTATTGCCCCCACCCAAATACAAAAGACTATCGCTATTATAGGTGCAGGCCCTGCTGGTTTAGCTTGTGCTGTGGCCGCTGCGCAGCGTGGCCATAAGGTCACACTCTATGATGCCTCTGAACAGATTGGTGGCCAGTTTAATATTGCGAAACGTATTCCAGGTAAAGAAGAGTTTGCCGAAACGTTGCGCTATTTTGCTGTAACGCTTAACGAGCTTAATGTCACTGTAAACCTTAACACTTACTTAAGTACCCAACAGTTAAACGATCTGCCAGTAGACGAATTGGTATTGGCCACAGGTATTACCCCACGAGGCCTTGATATTCCAGGACATGACCATGCTAAAGTGATGAGCTATCTGGATGTTGTTAAAGGGGCTTATGTGGGTAAAAAAGTGGCTATTATTGGCGCTGGAGGCATTGGTTTTGATGTCGCTGAATTTTTATCCCATGGGGATAGGCAACCCAGTACAAATATTGCACAGTTTATGTCTCAATGGGGCATCGATATGACTATGACTGCACGTGGCGGTGTAGCTGACATGACGCCAGATATTGAAGCCTCCACTCGGGAAATTCATTTATTACAGCGAAAAACTAGCAAAGTAGGTGCTGGTTTAGGTAAAACTACAGGTTGGATACACCGTGCAGGGTTGCAGCAAAAGCAGGTCAATATGATTGCAGGATGTGAATATCAAGCCATTGACGATAGTGGCCTACACTTGACTATCGCTGGAAAAAGTCAAGTTTTGGATGTGGAACATATTATTGTGTGTGCAGGCCAAGACCCTAACCAATGGTTATGCAAGGGTTTGAAGCGTGAGTACCATTTGATTGGCGGGGCCAAAAAAGCCACGCAGCTAGACGCTAAAAGCGCCATTCGCCAAGGTACTCTTTTAGCCATAAAGCTATAAGAGATCTTTTTACAATACGAACGCCACGTTAAAATGATTAGGGTGATTAAATCAGTCGGTATTTTTTATAATGCGCTGCAACATGGTCTTT
This sequence comes from Oceanospirillaceae bacterium, assembly GCA_024686035.1. Classification (GTDB taxonomy): domain Bacteria; phylum Pseudomonadota; class Gammaproteobacteria; order Pseudomonadales; family Balneatricaceae; genus Njordibacter. The sequence continues at coordinate 5,988 of JAIBDW010000085.1, read as the reverse complement.
AGCGTTGATGCTGCATCATCATCCAACCCTGCCAAAGCACTGCTTTGTGCCTTTTGACTGTCTTTAATTAAATGTTCTACGCGCTTTTGACCGGCAGCTGTGCCTGTCACCTTCGTACCGCTGTCCAGCTGCTGCACACGCGCCATATCTTGCTTTTGTAAATCCATTGACAGCTCAAGCAATGTGGCCTGATCTACCATAGTGCGCTTAGAAAGATCTGCTAAGCTCAAGCTATTTTCATTGTACAAACACGCTAATAGTCGCCACTCTTTAATAGTAAGCCCATCATCGGCCACCACTTGATGAAACTCTTCACCCATTTGGTGGGTTGCCCGTGACATGTAATACAACAAATAGTCATCAATAAAATGACTCACGTCATTAGTTTCAACTGGCGCTAACGTAGGAATGGCCTCAGCCGTTGCATAAGCGCCACGGTAAAACACTAAACCTGAGCCCGCATGACTGCGCATGCCTTTAACTTGGCCCACAATAATTTCATGATCACCACCGTCGTAGGTCGCCCATGCTTCACATTCAAAGCTTGTAATCGCGCCAGGCAATATGGGCACACCACCCAAACCTTGCTCTACCACCACATCAGAAAACTTATCAGTGCCACTGCGGGCAAATTTATTAGATATTTCAACCTGCTGGGCACTGAGCACATTCACCGAAAAATGCTTGGCATTAATAAACGCTTGCGCACTGTATGCGGTCTTGGTGATGCTCCATAATATTAACGGCGGATCCATGGATACAGAGTTGAAGCTGCTTGCCGTAGCGCCTACTGGCTCTCCATCTGAATCTAGACATGTGACAACAGTCACGCCCGTGGCAAAGGATGACAAGGCATCGCGAAATTCACGAGTATTAAAGGCTTCTGTGGACATAGATGGGTTCCGAATTGAGCGTGGCTTATAGGTTTCTATTATAGGCCTTACGCAACCAAAGGTAAGTGTAATACCTATAAAAATGTCAAAAAATTTAGCGCTTGTAAATTAGCAATATTACATATTGTCGCGGTATGTGGCTAAAAGTGCCGCTTTTAAATAAATCCCACTGTTTATTCTATTTAAGTATATGCATATAACAATATTGAATTTAACAATCAAAGTCTGTACACTTAGCCCTACAAAAACACTGCACTAGTTAACCAAGCAGATAGCATCGCCTATTTGGAGGCTTCATGACTCAATCCACCACTGCCACACCCAACATCACTGCCTTTTTTGACGAAGCTACCTTTACGGTGACTTACATCGTTGCCGACCCACATACTAAACAATGCGCGGTGATTGACTCTGTCCTAGATTACGATGCAAACATGGGCCGCACCCGCACAGATTCTGCTGATAAAGTCATTGAAAGTATTAAATCACAAGGGCTCACCGTTGCGTGGTTATTAGAAACTCATGTCCATGCTGATCACCTTTCAGGCGCTCCTTACATTCAAAAAAAAATGGGTGGAAAAATCGCCATCGGTGACCAAATCACACAGGTGCAAGATATTTTTGGCAACTTATTCAATGCAGAAGATGGGTTTTCTCGCAATGGCAGCCAATTTGATCACCTAATCGCTGCTAATGAAGTGCTAAAAATTGGCGATTTGTCCATGCAAGCACTGCATACTCCTGGCCATACCCCGGCATGCATGAGCTTTGTCATAGCAGATGCATGCTTTGTAGGCGATACCTTGTTTATGCCCGATTACGGCACCGCACGTTGTGACTTCCCAGGTGGAGATGCGACAACCCTCTACGAATCTATGGAAACGATCTTAAGTTTACCCGATGAAACACGCTTATTTATGTGCCATGACTATGCGCCTGGCGGACGCGAATACCTGTGGGAGAGCACTGTGGCTAAGACTAAAGCCACTAATATTCACTTAGCAGGCCAAACTAAATCTCAATTTATAGCCATGCGTGAAGCTCGTGATGCAAAGCTAGGCACGCCACGCTTACTATTGCCCTCGGTGCAAGTAAATATGCGCGCAGGCCACATGCCACCCGCAGATGACAACGGCATCGCCTATATCAAAATCCCTGTTAATCAAGTGGGCATGTAATCATTGTGACAAAAGTACGCTGGAACCCTTTAACACAATTACCCGCACTAGTATGGCTTAAAGCCTACAACAAAAGCGCCCTCCACGCAGACGCCATGGCCGCTTTAATTGTCACTATAATGCTGATCCCACAAAGCCTAGCATATGCTATGTTAGCAGGCTTGCCGCCTGCCACGGGCCTATATGCGAGCATATTGCCACTTTTGGCTTACGCCTTGTTTGGCTCTAGCCGCACTTTAGCAGTTGGCCCGGTGGCGGTGATCTCTTTATTATCAGCCAACGCAGTGGGTCTGGCTCATCTGACAAGTGGTTTAGATGTATTAACCTTATCCATGACCTTAGCCTTATTGTCGGGAATGCTTATGCTGTTAATGGGGCTTTTAAAGCTTGGCTTTATTGCTAACTTATTAGGTCGCCCAGTGGTTACAGGTTTTATCACAGCCGCAGGCATTCTGATTGCTCTTGGGCAGCTTAAACATATTTTGGGCATTCCTATAGGTGGACATAACTTACCCGAATTAGCTCATGGGCTTATAGAATACGCAAGTGATACTCACTTGCTTACCCTATTGGTTGGCGTAACTACTGTGGTGTTTTTATGGTTGGCTCGCGCGCCTTTAACCCATCTTTTGGGTCGTTTTATGAGCAAAACCACTGCCTCAGCCCTAAGTAAAATGGCACCTGTAAGCGCCGTTGTCATTGCTATACTGCTAGTGTCAAACCTTGCTTTAGACGAACAAGGATTAAGTGTAGTGGGCCATATTCCCTCAGGCTTACCGACCCTGACATGGCCAAAACTTAGCTGGTTGCTCATCTCTACTTTAATGCCTTCTGCGGTGATGATCAGCCTCATTGGTTATGTAGAGTCTATTTCTGTAGCTCAAACATTAGCGAATAAGCGCCGCCAGCAAATAAACCCCAACCATGAGTTACTAGGTTTAGGTGCTGCAAACATAGCTTCTGCAGCGTCTGGAGGTTTTGCAGTCACCGGTGGTTTTTCACGTTCTGTGGTTAACTTTGATGCCGGCGCACAAACACCAATGGCGGGTATATTCACAGCCATAGGCATAGCCCTAGCCAGCCTTTACCTTACGCCCTTTCTAGCCTTGCTGCCCAAGGCTGTATTGGGTGCAACCATATTTGTAGCGGTACTCACATTAATTGAGCCTCACGAAATAAAGTTTACTTGGAAGTATAGTAAACATGACTTTTTGGCCATGATGATCACCATTGGCATGGTGTTGTTTGTCGGTGTAGAGGCGGGCGTTATGGCAGGTGTAGTAGCCACCATACTCTTGCTTTTATGGCGCACAAGTCGCCCACACACAGCCGTTGTGGGGCCTATATCAGGTAGCGAACACTTTCGTAACATCAATCGTCACGACGTGGAGCAATGTGAACAAGTGATGGCTTTACGTATTGATGAAAGCTTATTTTTTGGCAATATGCGTTATCTAGATAATCAACTGAACATATTATTGTCACAGAACCCATGCTTAGAGCATTTAATCTTAGTCGCCTCAGGCATTAATCACATAGATGCCAGTGCGGTAGAAGGCCTTATAGAGCTTAACCAAAGACTATCAGATAAAGGTATAAAGTTGCATTTATCAGAAGTCAAAGGCCCTGTACTGGACCGTTTAGCAAGGGTTGACTTTGAAGCACAGTTGACAGGTCATATTTATTTAAGCCAACACCATGCATGGAAACAACTCACATCCTCTATTGGCAACGCCAATGTCACTTAAAACATCTCCAACTAAGTGAGCCAACTGGGGTATCCTCAAAGGCACCATTCTGGGATACTTTAGTTTTATTAAGTGGTGAGAAAAGTATGGATTTTAGCCGATCGAACTGCGGCGCCTGCCATTTGGGTGCGCCCTCAGTGACGCCTGAAGAACACCAAGCCTTGATGCAAGAAGTGCCCATGTGGACATCCATCACCATAGATGGTGTACCGCAGTTACAAAGGCATTATACCTTCAAAAATTTTGCCCAAGCGTTAGCCTTTACCAATGCTTTAGGCGATATATCTGAGGCCCAGGACCATCACCCCGCTATCTTGACTCAATGGGGTAAAGTGACGGTGAACTGGTGGACTCACACCGTTAAAGGCCTGCACAAGAATGATTTTATTATGGCCGCCAAAACAGACACTCTTTTTCTCAATGCAAAGGCTTTATTGGTCTAGAATTAATGACAGCGCTTCACCCTTTTTGAGTTTTATATGCTTAAGTTTTTTGAAAATCTAGTTGATCCCTACCCCCCAGAGCAACCCTTACAACCACCAAAGGGCGTATGGCGTTTTTGCTGGCATTATTGCTATGGCATGAAACGCTATATGTTATTACTGGCTCTAAGCGCCGGCGCTTTTGCGGCTATAGAAGTGATGGTGTTTGGGTTTATGGGCCAGCTAGTGGATTGGCTTAGTGTACAAGATAAAGATACATTTCTTACGGATCAAGCCTCTACCCTTTGGGGTATGGGGATTTTGCTGGTGGTGGTGGTGCCACTGATAGGCCTACTTAACAACCTGATTCGGATGCAAACTCTACTACCTAACTTAACCATGCGTGTGCGCTGGCTGGCTCACCGGTATTTATTGCAACAAAGTTTAGACTTTTATCAAGATGATTTTGCAGGCCGTATTGCGGCCAAAGTAATGCAAGGCTCTATTGCCGTAAGGCAAGTGGTTGGTAAGCTTTGCGATACCTTTGCTTATGTGATTGTGGGCCTGTTGTCCATGCTGGTGTTATTGGCTAATACAGACTTACGCATGGCTGCACCGATTGCTATTTGGCTGGTGCTTTTTAGTGGAGTTATGGTCTACTTCTTGCCTAGACTCGGAAAAATCGCCGAAGATCAAGCCAATAAGCGTGCAGTAATGACCGGCAGAGTGGTCGATAGCTATACCAACATTAGTACCGTAAAGCTGTTTGCTCATACCCAAAAAGAAACTGAGTACGCTAAATCATCCATGAACACTTTCTTAGTGAATGTGTTCCAAATGATGGGCCTAAGCACGTGGATGGATGTCATAGTAACTAGCTTAAATAGCCTGCTTATTTTTGCCACTGCAGCGGTAGATATTTATTTATGGCTCAATAACAGCGCAAGCTTAGGTATGATTGCGGTGAGTTTGGCCTTGGCCATTAGATTGCAAGGTTTTTCTGATTGGTTGATGTGGGAAGTGCATGACTTTTTTGAAAGTTTAGGCACCGTAAGTGACGCCATGAACACCATATCTCAGCCTCAAAGTGTGATCGACCACAGCAACACTAAACTGTCTGTGACAAGTGGCCATATCGAATTTCAAGACATTGGTTTCCATTATGGCAAAAGCCATGGTGTAATTGACCACCTTAACCTACACATTAAAGCGGGCGAAAAGGTAGGTATTGTAGGTCGCTCTGGGGCTGGAAAGTCCACTTTAGTGAACTTACTATTGCGATTCCATGACTTAAAAAGTGGCAAAATAGTGATCGATGGTCAAGATATTAGCCAGGTGACTCAGGACAGCTTACGCGCCTCTATTGGCATGGTTTCCCAAGACACTTCATTACTCCACCGCTCTGTGCGTGAAAACATTGTCTATGGCAATCCATCTGCTACAGATGAGCAGCTTTTAGAAGCCTGCACGCAAGCTGAAGCTAATGAATTTATTGAACAACTCGAAGACCTTAAAGGTAATCGTGGCTACATGGCCCAAGTGGGAGAGCGAGGTGTGAAGCTATCTGGCGGCCAGCGCCAACGTATCGCTATTGCTCGTGTGTTACTGAAAAACGCCCCTATATTGGTATTAGATGAAGCCACCTCCGCGTTAGATTCAGAAGTAGAAGCGGCCATTCAAACCAGCTTAAATCGCCTGATGGAAGGCAAAACTGTGATTGCTATAGCGCACCGTTTATCCACTATCG
>JAIBDW010000146.1 GCA_024686035.1 Oceanospirillaceae bacterium | reverse complement strand
TGTGAGAGTAGGTCATCGCCAAGCACCTCATTCAGTACTAAAAAGCCCCTAGCCCAAAAAGCTAGGGGTTTTTTATTGGGCGTAAGAAAATTAAGCCAAAGCAAGCAAGGCAAAAAACCCGCTTAGTTGGCTTAGCTGAGTGTCTTACTCATAAAATAGAGGTAATCACAGGTATTAACGAGTGCCAATGACTTGTACTACCGCCCCTTGACCATGGTGCCCTCTACCTTCATGAATATCACGGATGATTTCGTGATTTAGATCAAGCTGTAAAGGGCTCAGTTCTCTAGTGAGTTGTTCGCTTTGCATAGTCAATTCAGCAGTAGGTGGCCCTCCAGTTTTAAACTCAAGTTGCTTTGGCGTATAGGCTTCCAGCAACAGCACACCACCATCAGTTAGCGAAGAGTATATTTTTTTATGCAGATCCAAACGTATGTTGGGAGGTAGGTGGCAAAATATGGATACTATACCGTCCCATTTTTGGGCGCCTAGGTCATAATTTGCCAAGTCTGCATGCACAGTGTTTATAGTCACACCTGCAGTGGTGGCAAGTTTTTGAGCTTTTTTCAAACCCACTAAAGAATTATCCACAGCGGTGACATCATAACCAAGGCTTGCTAAATAAACTGAATTTCTTCCTTCGCCATCAGCAAGACATAGCACTTTAGATCTTGGCAGTAGCGCTACATTTGCGCGCAAGAAGTCATTAGCTTGCGTGCCATATATGTATTCTTCACTAGCGTAGCGTTGATCCCACATTAGTTTATGACTCCCTAGCTAAAGCGTCATAGGCCATTCTTCCACCACTGATAAATGTGGCGTTCTCATAACCCATGTCCAGTAACGCGGCTGCCGACAAAGCGCCTCTGTTGTTGGCGTTGCAATAACAAATGATAACAGTCTTTAAGTCTGCAATTTGGCCTTCAACATTCATTTCCAGCTTGCCTCGGCTGATGTTAATAGACCCTAAAATATGAGATTTATCGTGTTCTTCTTTGTCTCGGATATCAAGTAAAATGGCGCCATTAGCAACGAGGTCATCCACTTGTTTAGGTGTTACTGCATTGAGGCGAGCCATCGCTTGATCTGACATTGCTTGAAACTTTTGTGTGTAAGCCACTATACTTCCTATGAGTTTGAGCTAATAATATAATATTAGTTAAAACTAATTAAAATAACAAGTGGCTTACACTATATAGATATACTGCCTAGCTCAACTGCTGATACCTTGCTGATAGACACCTTGTGCAGCAGCCACTCCAGATCCTAAAACAATACTATATCCTAGGTCTTTCATAACCATCTCAGCCGTGGCGATGCCTGAAAGTGCCATAACATCTGTCATGGCTCCCAAGTGCCCTATGCGAAATAACTTGCCCGCCATTTCACCCAAACCACCACCAAAAGACACGCCATAAGCTTTGTAGGCATGCTGAGTGATTAGATTTGAGTCTTTGCCTTGGGGCACCATAATAGCTGTCACAGTATCAGAATATAGCTCAGGGTGTTGTGCGCATAGCTCTAACCCCCAAGCCTTAACCGCCGCTCTTACGCCTTGTGCAATGCGATGGTGACGCGCATGTACATTGTCCATACCTTCATCCAACAATAACTTAACACTTGCTCTTAAGCCGTTAAATAGCTGCACAGGTGGGGTGTAGGGATAGCTGCCTATTTTATTGGCATTAGCCATATCATTAAAATCAAAGAAGCAACGAGGCAGCGTAGCTGTTTGAGTGGCTGCCATCGCTTTTGGACTTACTCCCACAATAGCAAGACCAGTGTTGAGCATGAAGCCCTTTTGAGCGCCGGTTATTGCAATGTCTACTCCCCAGTTATCCATTTGAAAATCCATGCTTGCCAATGAGCTTACGGCATCGACCATCAATAAAGCATGATGATTAGTGTCATCCATTGCTTTGCGCACACCCAACACATCACTTTTTACTGCGGTTGATGTTTCGTTGTGGGTCACTAAAACGGCCTTGATTTGCCCTTGTTGGTCAGCTTTTAGGCGACGAGCAAATTCTTCAACTGGAGCGCCAGTGCCCCACACACACTCAACTATTTCAACATCTAAACCAAAGCGTTGGCACAAGTCGATCCAGCGCTGACTAAACATGCCATAACGTGCAATGAGCACCTTGTCGCCCGCACACAAAGTGTTGCTGATTGCGCCTTCCCAACCACCGGTGCCAGTGGCGCTGAAGAGCAAAACTTGGCCAGTTTGGGTTTTGAATATCTTTTTAAGGTCATTTAACAGTGGGATGTAGTCCTTGGCAAAGTCAGAGGCTCGATGATCGAAATTGTTGATGTTCATCGCGGCTTTTAACACATCAGGCGTGGTGGTCGGCCCAGGTATAAATAGTGGGTTTTGATGCTTCATGGTGCGGCTCCTTTATTTTAATTGAATCACTATTCTGAC
>JAIBDW010000054.1 GCA_024686035.1 Oceanospirillaceae bacterium | reverse complement strand
GTCTTCATGGGGATCAGTATGACTATGGTGGGTGGCTTGTATGAGCTCATTAGTGGGCAGGTATTTTGGATGATGGCTCTAATATCTATTTTTGCAGGCGCAGTGCTTAGGCGTTACGGCCATTTAATTTAACCACCAGGCAATACTCAATCAGTCACCAAGGCTTTATGATGAATATAGATCAGTGGTATAAGACCTTGTCACTAATACATTTAGCAACGATAGCACCAGCATTTTTAATGGCTAGTTTTATAATGGTCACTAAAAAAGGCACCAAGTTGCATAAGTCTATTGGCCGTATCTACATGGTGTTAATGCTATTTAGCGCATTGATCACTTTATTGATGTCTGCCCAAGTTGGCCCAAGGCTATTTAACCATTTTGGCATCATTCATCTGCTTAGTGCGCTGGTACTTTATTGCGTGCCCAGTGCCTACTGGGCCATTAAAAATGGCAATGTGAAAAGGCACAAACAAGCCATGATAGGGCTTTATATAGGTGGGCTCATCATTGCTGGTGGCTTCACCTTGATGCCTGGGCGTATGCTTGGCAACTTGTTGTTTGGGTGAAGCTTATGAGGCTGAGTTAAAACGAGTGAACTAAACCGCCAATACGGTCTGCTATGATCCTTTTGTTCAAAACAGGGCAATGATCTTGGCAAGCCTTTAATATGAGGCCGCGCGAATACTAAATTGTTTGCCAAAAGACTAATACTTTTTTGTCAATTTTAAGGTATTATGTGGCCTAATTTACCTTTATAAACCACGAGATTTCTCTAATGAAAGCACTATTAATCAACAAGGATGATGCAGGATACACTGCCAAATTGGGTCAGATTGAAAAATCACAATTACCCGAAGGTGATGTATTGGTGAAAGTGGATTATTCCACCCTCAACTACAAAGATAGCTTGGCTATTACCGGGGCATCTCCAGTCGTGCGCAGCTTCCCTATGGTGCCAGGAATAGATCTTGCGGGTACGGTGGAGCAAAGTGATCATGGTGATTTTAAAGCAGGTGACAAAGTAGTGCTCAATGGTTTTGGCGTTGGTGAAGGGCATTGGGGGGGATTGGCGCAAGTAGCACGGGTGAAAGGTGATTGGCTAGTGCCATTGCCTGACGCTTTTACGCCTAAGCAAGCCATGACGATAGGTACCGCCGGCTACACCGCAATGTTATGTGTCATGGCCCTAGAGCAGCATGGCGTAACACCTGATAAAGGCGAAATACTAGTCACTGGCGCTGCTGGTGGTGTGGGTAGTGTTGCTATAAGTTTGTTAGCCAAATTAGGTTATAACGTTGTGGCCTCAAGTGGCCGAGCACAAGAAACAGATTATTTGTTAAGTTTGGGTGCCACTGCAGTGATGGATCGTAGTGAGCTCAGTGAAAAAGGCAGGCCGCTAGCAAGAGAACGTTGGGCGGGTGCAATCGATGCAGTGGGTAGCCATACACTGGCTAACATTTGTGCATCTATGAAGTATGGGGGCACTGTGGCTGCATGTGGCTTGGCCCAAGGGTTTGATTTGCCAGCGACAGTGATGCCATTTATTCTACGTGGCGTCACCTTGGCAGGTATTGATAGCGTGTATCGCCCAAAGGCTGATCGAATTGCTGCATGGAACCGCTTGGCGCAAGATTTAGATCTGGCTCACCTAGAATCTATCATGACGGAAATCACCTTAGAGCAAGCCTTAAAAACCGCTCAAGACCAAATAGACGGACTCACTCGAGGGCGTTTTGTGGTTAATGTAAATGCTTAAGAAAGGGGCAAAAAAGCACTCCATATTTATGTAAATAAATATGGAGTGATCTATATTTATTGCCACTAATTCCAAGCCATTGTAGTGTTGCTACAGTGTTTTTATCAATATTAAATCGTTTTATCTTTAAATTACTACTTCTTAAGGAAGCATCCATGCCTGAGTCTCTTAAAGATAGTGCAATGCGCTATCACACTCACCCAACACCTGGAAAACTGTGCATTCAACCCACAAAACCCTTGGCAAATAAACGTGATCTTGCACGCGCGTATTCACCTGGCGTAGCCTATGCGTGTGAAGCCATAGTTGAAGATGTTGACATGGCCGCAGCAGTGACAGCGCGAGGCAATTTAGTGGGGGTTATTACCAACGGCACAGCGGTTTTGGGTTTGGGTAATATTGGCCCACTCGCATCTAAACCCGTGATGGAAGGTAAGGCTGTTTTATTTAAGAAGTTTGCTAATATTGACGTGTTTGATATTGAGATTGAAGAAAATGACGTTGATAAATTAGTAGATATTATCGCCTCACTAGAGCCTACTTTTGGCGCTATTAACTTAGAAGACATTAAAGCACCAGAATGCTTTTTAGTAGAAAAGGCCCTGCGTGAGCGCATGAACATCCCCGTATTCCATGATGACCAGCACGGCACAGCCATTGTAGCTGCAGCTGCGGTTTATAATGGTTTACGAGTGGTAGGCAAAAAAATAGAAGATATTAAAGTGGTAGGCTCCGGTTCTGGCGCTGCCAGTATTGCCTGCCTAGATTTACTTGTGAGCATGGGATTACCTCGTGATCAGGTCACTTTGATAGACCGTTCAGGCGTAATCTATAAGGGCCGTGATCATGGTATGAACCCTTGGAAGGAAGCCTATGCAAGGCAAACACAAGATCGTACCTTAGCTGATGCAATGGTTGATGCTGATTTGTTTATGGGCTTATCAGCCCCAGGCGTGCTTACCCAAGACATGGTAAAAACCATGGCCCCTAGGCCTCTTATTTTAGCCATGGCCAACCCTACGCCAGAGATCATGCCAGAGCTTGCTATGGCTGTGCGGCCAGATGCGATTGTGGCTACTGGACGCTCAGACTTCCCCAACCAAGTGAACAACGTACTGTGTTTTCCGTTTATCTTTCGAGGTGCACTAGATTGTGGTGCCACGACTATTAATGAAGCTATGAAGCATGCTTGTGTTAGAGCAATTGCTGATTTGGCCTGTAAAGAAGTGACCGATGTGGTGGCAGCAGCTTACCCAGGAGAAAACTTCAAATTTGGCCCACAATACCTTATCCCTAAGCCTTTTGACCCTCGCTTAATTGAAGAAGTGCCTTTAGCCGTAGTCAAAGCAGCGATGGAAAGCGGTGTGGCTACTCGGCCTATTGAAGACCTTGATGCCTACCGCGTTAAATTGCAAAGCTATGTAAACCAAGCCGGTTTGTTCATGCAGCCAATGATTGAAAAAGCCAAGCAAGGCCCGAAGCGTCGCATCGTTTATGCTGAAGGTGAAAACGAAGACGTACTGATGTCTTTACAAGCAACAGTAGATGAAGGCGTAGCTAAGCCTATTCTTATTGGTCGTAAAAGTGTGATTGAAAAATCACTTGATCGGTTGAGCTTAAGTTTCAAATTGGGTACAGACGTGGACGTTTTTGACCCTAAAGATTGTGATTTACACAGTCGATATTGGCAGCATTACCACACCAAGGTGGCGCGTAAAGGCACTTCTGTAGAAACTGCAAAACACGACATGCGTAACAATACCACCGCATTGGCCTGCGTCATGGTGAGCTTAGATGAAGCCCATGGCATGATTTGTGGCAAAGTAGGGCGTTTTGATACCCACTTTAAAACCTTATATCAGGTGCTAGGCCCCAAAACACCAGACACCCATGTATCAACTGTATGTGCTTTATTGTTACCCAGTGGCCCATTGTTTTTGGCAGATGCTTTTTTAACCGTAGACCCCACAGCACAAGAGCTTGTGTCTAGCACAGAAGCGAGCATGGAATTTGTACGTCAGTTTGGTATCGAGCCTAAAGTTGCGCTTTTATCTCACTCCAATTTTGGTACATCTAACGACCCTCAAGCCCTTAAGGTGCGTGATGCTTCTGCAATGCTTCGAAAACGTTATCCTGATGCCCAAATAGAAGGTGAAATGCACTCGTATACAGCCCTTAATGAAGAGCTGCGCCAGACCATTTTCCCTAATTCAAAACTGACAGGGCAGCCAAACTTGTTGATCATGCCCAACCTAGACACGGCCAACATTACCTTAGGGCTTATTCGTTCATTAACAGATGCCTTGCTGATTGGTCCTTTTGTACATGGGTTAGCCAAACCTGCGCATATTGTTATTCCATCGGTTTCTGGCCGTGGCATGTTTAATATGAGTGCGATTACAGCAGCAGATGTAGAACTGCACTGTGAAACCAACGAGTGCAGCATCTAATTGTAATTATGTTTCACTTTTTCTACACAAAACTCATTGATGGCCTACACTTGTAAAAACAAGGGTTCTCTCTTTGTGTTTTGCCCAATTTATTTGGGCTTTTTTTTGCCTAAAATAATCCAATCCTTGCGATGATTTACTAGGTGTGAGATGTTATCGCACAGTATAAAAACATGAGCTTTATTGATGCCGAAATTACACTTTGAAAAACCGTTTACCCAACAAGAAGCCATTCCTGAAGCCGCTAAAAAAAGGGTGATGGAGCTGCTTGATTCGGGCCGCTTACATCGTTATAACACGGTGGGTGAACAATGGTCTGATGCGGCTTTATTAGAGCAGAGTTTTGCCCAATATCAAGGGCGTAAATATTGCTTAGCCTGCACTTCAGGTGGCTATGGTTTGCACATCGCATTGCGCGCTATGGGTTTGCAAGCTGGCGATCAAGTGCTCACCAACGCTTATACCTTGGCCCCTGTGCCTGGGGCTATTTTTGCTGCTGGTGGTAAGCCTGTGTTGGTAGAAATCGATGAAAATTATCATCTTGATCTAGCTGATTTAGAAGCCAAAGCTAAAAGTAGTAATGCTAAAATTTTGTTGTTATCTTTGATGCGTGGGCATATTCCTAATATGGAAAAGCTGATGACTTTGTGTAACCAGCTTGGCTTACAAGTATTAGAAGACTGTGCACACACTATGGGTGGTGCATGGATGGGTAAAAAGTCTGGTAATTTTGGTCAAGTTGCGGCTTTTAGCTTACAAACTTACAAGCACTTAAATACCGGGGAAGGTGGTTTAGTGGTGACTGACGATGCACAGATTGCCGCGCGTCTGATTATGCATTCAGGCTCTTATATGCTGTATGAACGCCATGGCGCAGCGCCTGCGCCGCAGGTGTTTGAAAACATCCGTTTAACCAGTGCCAATATGTCTGGGCGTATGGATAACATCCGTGCGGCTATAGGTTTGTCACAGATGCCTGGGTTAGATGCAAATTGCGCGCGCTGGAATAGTCGCTACGCTATTTTACACAACACTATTGCTGGCGTTGAAGGGCTAGATATTCCAGATAGAGATGACAGAGAATTTTTTGTGGGCAGTTCACTGCAATTTCGCCCAACCAGCTTAAACCTAGAGCAAATACCAGCCTTCATTGAGGCCTGTGCAGCGCAAGGCGTAGAGCTTAAGTGGTTTGGTGATGATAAGCCAAAAGCCTTCACCAGTCGCTATGATAGCTGGCACTATATTGATCCCATGCCACACTTGCCCAACACCCTTAAGGCTTTAGAGAAAACCCTAGATCTGCGTGTGCCCCTTACCTTTAACGATGAAGATTGTTATTTAATCGGGGCTGTTATTGAGCAAGTCATGGGGCAGTTTATGGGCAGTGCCTAGACTAAGGCACCGCCATAGATAAGGTCTAGGCTTTTGGGCGCAGGCCTTTAGGGTCGTAAAAGCCTTGTAAGCTAGCTTGAGCTGAGTAGCGCTTTAGTGCAATCTCTATTTCAAACGTCGCTTTTGATAAGCTAATGGTTGATATGTTTGGCGCATTTACGTAGCCCATACCAATAGCGCTTCCCACCGCGTGGCCATACATACCTGAAGTAAGATAACCTACTATTTCGCCGTTCATCACGATAGGTTCGTTGTGGAACAACATGGCGTCTTTATCATCCAGCTTAAACTGCACTAACCTTCGATCTGTGCCCTTAGCCGCCAATTGTTCCTTAAAACTGTCAATGCCAATAAAGCTGCTCGCACTGGGCTTGGCCGCCCAGCTTAGGCCTGCTTGAAATAAGTTATCTTCTGGCCCAACATCATGGCCCCAGTGCACAAAACCTTTTTCCATACGGGCACTGTTTACGGCGTGCATACCCACATTGCGCATACCAAACGCTTCACCCGCTGCAAACAAAGCACGATACACCGCAACCGTATGTTGGGCGGGCACAAATAACTCCCAACCTAGCTCACCCACATAGCTCAAACGTTGCACCCACATTTTTATCCCAGACACTTCCATCAGTTTGCCTGTAGCAAATGGGAAAGCTTCGTTGCTTAAATCTTCGGTGGTGACCTTGGACAACACGTCTCGGGCTGATGGACCTTGCAGTGCCATAGCGCCATAATTCATACTAACGTCTTGCAACAACACATCGTGCGTTAAACGGTGGTTAAGGTGCCACCAATCCCTTGAGTGGGAGCTAATGCCTGTGATCACCCAATATGTGGTCTGCCCTGTGCGCACTATAGTGACATCAGCTTCGATACCACCGCGGGCGTTGAGGAAGTGGGTATAAACCACTTTGCCTACAGGGATATCAATATTGCCAGAGCATATATGCTGCAAATTTTTAGCAGCGTCGGCGCCTGTGACTTCGAATTTACCAAAAGAAGACATGTCGTAAAGGCCCACGCCTTCGCGCATCGCCATATGTTCTTGTTGGTTGTTGTTAAACCAGTTGGATTTTTGGTAGCTGTATTCATACTTAGCTTCTTGGCCTGGGTTGGCAAACCAGTTTGCGCGCTCGTAACCACACACTTCACCAAAACAGGCTCCAGCCTCTTTAAGCACTTGGTGCAAAGGCGAGTGAAGCTGATCGCGTGCCGTTTCGTATTGGTAAAAAGGCCAATGCATTGCATAGGTGTGGCCTAGGGCCTCAGGAATGCGTTCAGCGACGTATTCGTCGTGTTGCTGAGCAGGGTGATGACGACGCAGGTCACATTCAGTGACGTCGCCAGATGGAAAACCGTCAATCATCCAGTCAGCCATAATTTTACCGACACCGCCGCCAGCGCCTATGCCTTTGGAGTTCATACCTGCAGCAATAAATAATTTATCCACTTCTGAGGTAGGGCCAAGTAGGTGAAGGTTATCGTTAGTAAAGCTTTCTGGGCCATTAAACCAAGTGCGAATGCCTGTGGTTTCTAGCTGAGGAAACACATCCATGCTGCTCATGACATAAGGTTCCACATGGTCTTGGTCTAATGGAAATTGACCAAAGCAAAAATCATCTGCAATTTTACTCATGGGCATGCCAATGGCATTGTCTTCAAACCAGCCCACCAACATTTTCCCCGCGTCTTCTTTAAAATAAAGGCCTTGGTCGTAGTCACGAAGCACCGGGCGAGGCGTTAAGCCCTCCATTTCTTCAGTCACAATGTATTGATGCTCACAGGTATAAATGGGTAATTGCACACCCACGGTTTTGGCAAGGTCGCGAGTCCACATTCCGCCGCACAATATCACCTGATCTACTTCCATCACACCCTTGTCAGTACGAATGCCAGTCACTAGGTTATCTTTAACGATAAGTTCTTCCATGGCCGTGTTTTCAAAGATTTCCACGCCATTCATGCGTGCACCTTTGGCTAATGCCATCGTAGTGTCGATGGGATTGGTCTGGCCATCATCTGGGGTATACAATGCACCGATAATACCCTCGGTATTAATACCTGGGTAAAGCTGCGCAAGGCGGGTGTTATCAATCATTTCCGATTCCACACCAAATACTTTAGCCATAGAGGATGTGCGTTTAATTTCTTCAAGACGGGCTTGTGTACGGGCTAATGAAATACTACCAATGCGCTTATAGCCTGTAGCTTGGCCAGTTTCTGCTTCTAAACCTGCATACAGCTCATGGCTATACTTGGCGAGGTTGGTTAGGGTGGGCGTGGGCCATAATAAGCTCACAAGACCAGCAGCGTGCCATGTAGTGCCACAAGTGAGCTGTTTACGTTCAATAAGCACCACATCTTTAATGCCACGTTTGGCTAAATGATAAGCCACAGAGGTGCCAATGATGCCGCCCCCAATAATGGCGATACGGGCTTTTTCGGGTAATACTTGGGTATTGCTCATAATGTTCTCTTTGGTAATGGGCCAAGATAACCCATTACTGTAATGGTGAGTCTTGGTGCTAGCTGCGCAACAAACTGTTGCTGGGATTATATGCGGCATCAAGTTCTACATGACAATGGCGAGTGCCGATCGACGTTTCTACCGTAAGGGCCTGACCGTTATTACAGTGTTCAGGCTTTAAATAGGCAAACGCTAAACTTTTTTCTACACGATAACCATAAGCGCCGCCGGTAATAATGCCAGTATGTTTGCCCTCTGCAAATACGGCTTCATTACCAAAACATTCGGCAGGTAGTTGATCGTCAAACACCAGGTAGGCCAGTTGCATAGACCGTTTAGTGGTTTGGCGTTGGCGCATGTTCTGGCTGCCAATAAAGTTACGGCTTAGATCTAAGAAGCGATCCATGCCTGCTTCAATGCCTGAAATTTCTTCAGTAAACTCAGCGCCATAAGCGCGGTACATCTTTTCCATACGCATGCTATTAAAGGCTCGCGTACCAAAGTCGCGCAGACCTAAAGGCTGGCCGTTTTCCATGAGAGATTCATAAATAGAGATCAGTTGCCACACAGGCATATGTAATTCAAAGCCCAGCTCACCAGCGTAAGAGACGCGCATGGCAAACACGGGCGCCGAGTCCAGTTGAATAGTGTGACACGCCAACCAAGGGAAGGCGCTATTGGATAAATCATCTTCACAAATGCTTTGTAAAATCTCCCGTGCTTTAGGGCCGGTCACTAACAAACCACCCCAGTCTTGAGTGAAATCTTCCAAGGTGACATCAAAGTCGCCCACATGCTGCTGCATCCATTGCATGTCTTTAATTTGCGAGCCAATGGCACCCATTAATACAAAATGTTCGTGGTTTATGCGGCTGACCGTTTGTTCAGCCATGATGCCACCGTTTTTGGCATGGAAGAGAGTCAGACTAATGCGGCCATCTTTAGCAGGTAGCTTATTGCAAGATAAATGATCTAAAAATGCATAAGCATCTGGGCCTGTGACTCTAAATTTGGCGGTGCCACTGACATCGGTAATACCACAGGTATTTTGCACAGCCGCACATTCTTCAGCCACAACAGCATGGGCCTCATTATGAGTCCAGCTATGGCTTTCGCTGCGCACTGCATCAGTTTTAAACCATGCGGGTTTTTCATATCCAGCATGGGCGAAATGCACAGCATCTTTTTGCGCCATGACGGTATGTAATGCACTGACACGATTGGGGCGTCCATGGGGACGGTTTTCTGTAGGTGAGCCAGCTGTGTACATATTTTCGTAAGATTCAATCGCGCGGGTGATACAGTAGTTTTTATCAGCCCAGCGGCCAAATCGACGACTATCAAGTGACGACATGTTTAGCTCTGTTTGGCCATAAACCATCCACTGCGCTAAATACTTACCAATACCGCCTTGTGCAATGCCAATGGAGGCACCGGTAAGATTCCAAAAATTGGTTAACCCTTCTACTGGGCCTACTAAGAAATTGTCATCAGGGGTGTGGGTGATAGGGCCGTTGATGATGGTTTTAACCCCCACTTCTTGAAACAAGGGAACAAGCTCCATACAACGTTCAAGCCAAGGCATTAAGCGCACTAAATCACCAGCAAATAATTCTCGGTCAAAATCCCAATCCATCCCTTTAAGGGCCCAAGGCTTTGAACCACGTGTTTCATAAGGCCCCACCAATAAGCCGTTGCCTTCTTGGCAAATATAAGCAGACGCTGTGGAATCTCTTGTGACTGGCATTTCTTTCACTAAAGCGGCAATGTCTGGATGGTCTTCGGTAATTAAATATTGATGTTCTAGGTTCACAATCGGCAGGTGCGCACCCACCATACGACCCACTTCTGGAGCAAAGCAACCGGCTGAGTTGACCACATGTTCAGCAATAATATTGCCCTGTTCAGTGATCACTTCATAGCCACCTTGAGGCAGTATTTTAATGTCAGTCACACGGTTGAAACGGCTAATTTTAGCGCCGTTATCTCGGGCCATTTGTGCTAACGGCATCACTACAGAGGTCGGGTCTACACGTCCATCATTGGGGGTGTATAAAATGCAACGAGCTTCATCAAAATTCATCACTGGATTGATGGCTTTGGCTTCTTCTTTAGAAACCCAACGCATTTCACAACCCACATTATGCGCTTTACTCATAATGTTGCGAAACCACTGCTCTTCAAGCTCTGTATAACCTACCCGTAAGCTCCCACACTGGTGAAAAGTAGAGGGTAAGCCAGTTTTCAACGGGATCACTCGATTGTATAAATCTAATGTGTAGTTATGTATCTGTGAAAGGGTGTGGTTGCCGTTAAAGTTAGGGCATAAACCTGCAGCATGCCATGTTGAACCACTGGTAAGCTCTCCCTTTTCAATTAACACCACGTCAGTCCAACCTTCTTCGGTAAGGTGGTACATGAGGTTAACGCCAAGGGATCCACCGCCAATAATGACAACGCGTGCATGGGATTGTAGGGACATAATAGTGCTCTCTTAACGGACGGTTTTAGCGGCCAATTTGTTCACGGGTAAGACGGATATCAAACTGCGCTCTTATGCTTAAGTCTGCTTCATCGCTAATGTGTTTAGGGAAATAGTCAGCTAATAATTCTTTCTTTTTAGCGATGGCTTTTTCTAATAGTACAGGTTTTCCTTGTTCGGCCCATACGTTAGGGCTGCTGCGATCGCCTAAATCAGGATAAATATATTCAGTTTGCATGACGGATAAGGTTTGATCTGATCCCAAATAATGACCTTTTCCACCCATGCACACTTCATTAATGACATCAAAACTTAAGCTTGCTTCATCCACTTGGACACCTTTGGTCATGCGCATACAAGCACCTAACACATCATTGTCCATCAATAAGCTTTCAGGACAGGCACCCATAAGGCTGCCGTACATGCCAGCGGCTTCATAAACGATGTTGGCACCTGCCATAGAGGCAGCTACTGCAGTATAAGCTCTTTCTGCGCCCGCTTGAAAATCTGGAAATTTAGCATCAGTCATGCCACAAGCAGTGCCTGTGGGTAAGTCAAAGTAGTTGCCCATTTGGGCACATGCTGCAGATAATACGCCTTGTTCGGGTGAACCACCACTCATGGCGCCCGTGCGTAAATCTGATACAAAAGGCCAAGTGCCAATGATCGCTGGCGCACCTGGTTTTATAGCATTAACATAAACTAAACCACCCAAGCATTCAGCCCAAGCTTGCGACACCGCACCTGCTAATAAGGCAGGTGCCGTGGCTCCAGCTTGTCCGGCAGAAAGTAGTAAAATAGGCATGCCACCTTCCACCCCCACTCTTAGGCACTCCAAAGACTCTTCGGCAAAGGTCATTGGCGGCACTACAAAACAGTTAGACATACTTACAAAAGGGCGCGCTCTCCAAGCTTCTTCGCTGCCTGCAAAATGGTGCAGCATTTTAAGGCCTGCACTGACGTGCTCAGCTTCAGTAAAGCTTGTACCAATGTGTTTGCTATTGCCGATTATAGAGGCGTATAAAGTGTTTAAATCCATGGTTTTTGGATCGTCGATGTCTCTTAATACACACATACGTTGAAACATGTGGATATGTTCACAGGTATCCGCAATACGTGACATGTCATACAGATCTTGCGCCGTTGGGTTTCTGTAGGTGTTGTTCTCTGGGTCAGACACATGGACTGCTGCACCAGCGGTAGAAAAATGTACCCTTTGACCACTAATCTCTAAGTCATGTTTAGGGTCTACACCGTGCAGTGTCAAATTGCGCTGACAGATACTTAAGGTGTGATCCACCAAGGCACGGGGAATCCGTAATCGACCATCTTCCCCCATAACAGCCCCAGCTGCCACCATGGTGTTTGTACAATGAGGTGTGGAGCGACCAAACCCTATTTCGGATAAAATACGATAAGCATTTTGTGCAATGGCAGACATATCCTCTTTTGATAAAGGCATATAAGTGCCACCCGTTTCCCCTGGATGGACGGGTTTCAACTCTTCAGTTAAAGGTGCTAAACGCTCTGCTAAGCGGGCTTGGCGGCCACCTGATCGACGTGACATATGATCTTTCCTAGGGTGATATTTTTTATTTTTAGTGAGGTGATTTTTAACTGAAATCCTGTTCTAATCAATTGATTAATTCTATGGAGATGCATTAGAGTATCTAATGCAAAAATATGATGCATTAACTAGGTTAATGAGATTGTTGCGAGTAACAAATGGCTAGAAAACTACCCCCACTAAAAAGCTTGCGAGCGTTTGAAGCTGCCGCCAGGCATCTTAGTTTTACTAAAGCTGCAAATGAATTATTTGTGACTCAAGCTGCGATTAGCCACCAAGTGAAAGGTTTAGAAGAATATCTTGGCTATGACTTATTTATTCGATCACCACGCAACCTTACATTGACAGCCAGTGGTGCAGCCTTGATGCCCGTGTTAGGCGATGCCTTTGATGACATAGCCAATGCGCTTGTGAGCCTTAAGCAGCAATCAGTAGGCTCAGTGCTTAATGTACGCTTAGCGCCTTCATTTGCCGCTAAGTGGTTGTCGCCAAGGTTAAAAGAATTTAGGGAATTGTACCCTGAGATTGGTTTGTGTTTGTTTCATGCACACAACCCTGTTGATTTTGAGCGTGAAGACATCGATTTAGCAGTCACTTACGGCAAAGGTGACTGGAGTGGCGTAGTGGCTACTCCCATCATAAAGCTAGACTTTTTCCCAGTAGCAAGCCCTGCCTGGCTTGCCAAAAATAATGACTTAGTCAAACCAGAACAGTTATTAGATGTGTCTTTATTGCATGATGCCAACCCTCATGACTGGAATGAATGGCTAAGGCTGGCAGGTGTAAAGGGTGTAAATATTAACCGCGGCACCACTATGGATGACACCAACGTGTTGATTCAGGCCGCAATCGATGGGCAAGGTGTGGCATTAGGCTCGACGCCATTTGTAGAAGATCACCTGGCTAATGGCCGCTTGGTGGTGTTGTTTGAACAGGTTTTAATGACAGATCATGCATACCATGTAGTTTGCCCTAAGTCACACCTTCAAAGAGCAGACGTTAAGGCATTTAAGGAGTGGTTATTAGCTCAAGTTTAGTATGATCTCGGCTATTTGCATAAGACACTGAGCCGACTTCAGCTTCTACCGACACACCCATAGGTTTAGCGTGAGCAACAATTTTTCCCAGCAATACTTTTCTCAATAGGCAGCTGTGAGCCGTCGGACATAGCCGAGGTAAAGCCTGCATCAATTGCATGTTTTTAATCCGAAACTCATGCATGGTTCAGGTGCATATACATCAAAAAATGAACAGCGTATGGTAAACATATTACAAACTTGAGGCTTTGGAGCAGCGGTGGCCACTGCAACAGTTGGAAGAGGCTTTAGCAGCACTGAGCTGGCGTAAAGCGTCTCATTAGCCATGTTAGTTGGTTATTTGCTCGTTG
>JAIBDW010000138.1 GCA_024686035.1 Oceanospirillaceae bacterium | reverse complement strand
GCGTCACATGGGCGTGGTGTGAGCCAGTTGATTGAAGATGTGTTAGCACCTTTTCCAGATGATCAGGGCTTTCCTGAAGACTCTGAAGGTGGTATTCGTATTGGTATCGTGGGCAGGCCAAACGTAGGCAAGTCTACCTTAGTGAATCGTATGTTGGGTGAAGATCGGGTTGTGGTGTTTGACCAAGCAGGCACGACCCGCGATAGTATTTATATTCCCTATAGGCGTAACGATAAACCCTATACTTTAATCGATACAGCCGGTGTGCGGCGCAGAAGAAGTGTCACTGAGGCAGTAGAAAAATTTTCTATTGTTAAGACACTTCAAGCCATTAAAGACGCCCATGTTGTCGTGTTAGTGGTGGATGCGCACGAAGGCCTTACAGAGCAAGATATGCATCTGTTGGGTTTTGTGATCGATGCGGGTCGAGCGTTAGTGATTGCGGTCAACAAATGGGACGGCATGAGCGTTGATGACAAAGCCCACGTAAAGCATGAGTTGCAGGCGCGTTTGGAGTTTGCCAAATTTGCTCGCATTCACTTTATCTCAGCCCTACATGGCTCTGGTGTGGGTGATTTGTATAAGTCAGTGGAGGAGGCCCATGGTTGCGCCTTTACTAAGTGGAGTACTAACAAATTAACCACACTGTTAGAAGATGCCATACTTGATCACCAACCACCGTTAGTCCACGGGCGCCGAATTAAATTACGCTATGCACACCTTGGTGGGTCTAATCCGCCGTTGTTTATAGTTCATGGAAATCAAACAAATGCATTGCCAACGACGTATAAGCGCTATTTAGAAAATAAGTTTATTAAAGTATTGAAAATCCGAGGCACTCCGGTGCGATTTGAATTTCGCACTAGTGATAACCCATTTGACGGCAAAAAAAATCAGTTATCCCAGCGTCAAATTAGTAAAAAACAGCGTTTAGTGAAGCATGTAAACAAAGGCAAGAAAAAGGATAAACGAAAGTAATGTTAAGGATTGCCAGATGCTTAGCGACACACTTAACTCTATGTCGCTAACTAGCCTTAATCAATTGTTGCATTTGCTGGCCGATGGCCAGTTTCACTCAGGTACTGCTTTGGGGCAGCACTTGAACATGACGCGGGCTGCAGTATGGAAGCAGCTTAAAGGCGTTGAATCCTTAGGAGTAAAACTAAACCGCATTCGTGGCCGCGGCTATCGTATTGTGGGCGGTTTAGATTTATTAGATGTAGAAGCAATCCAGCGCCAGCTGCCTGAGCTGACCCCATCCTTTAATGTGCAGCTGCACATGTCCCTGCCATCCACCAATCAAACTCTAATGCAACACCAACAGCACCAGCCTATTCATGGCGAGGTGGTCTTGGCTGAAGTACAAACAGCTGGCCGAGGTCGTTTAGGTCGTCAATGGCAATCTCCTTTTGGTCAAAATATCGCACTATCTTTAGGCTGGAATTTTTCTGGTGGCGCTGCAGCTTTGGAAGGCTTAAGTTTGGTTGTAGGTTTGGCGTTGGTTAAAGCGTTAGCTGATTTGGGTGTTCAGCATGTCAAGCTTAAATGGCCTAATGACGTTTTAGTTGACGGCAAAAAACTTGCGGGTATTTTGTTAGAGATGCGTGGTGATGCAACAGGCCCATGCCATGTAGTCATCGGTATGGGCTTGAATGTCCACCTTACACAAAATGATGCAATTGATCAGCCATGGATTAGCCTTTCTCAGTTAGGCTGCAGCCTTACCCGTAACGATATTGTGGCACAGCTTCTTTTACGCTTGCACCAGCATCTATGTCTATTTGTGCAATATGGCTTTTCACCTATGCGCGATCAGTGGCAGCAGATGCACTATTACCAAGACCAACCGGTTCAGCTATTATTGCCGGGTAGGCAGATTGAGGGGATCTGCCGAGGAGTTAATCAAGTAGGGGCGTTAATGATTGAGTCTAACGGGGTGCTAAAAGCTTATAGTGGGGGTGAAATCAGTGTGCGACCTCAAGGGGGTGCTGCATGAGTGAACTGCTAATAGACTTAGGTAACACCCGTCTTAAGTGGCGCTTAGTGCACCATGGTCTAGTTCAAGATTTTGGTGCCATCCCAATACGTCAGTTAAGTTTAGCGCAGTTGCATTCGCGTCTGCCTGCATCCTTTGATACGTTATTTTTTGCTAGTGTGGCAAATGAGAAAAACACTAGTCTCCTTGAGTCTTGGGCTGCAGAAAACCAAGTGCCCTACCGTCGATTTTCTACACAAGCTCACTTTAAGGGTCTAGTTAACGCATACCAGGATACTTTATCGCTGGGTGTGGATAGGTGGTTAGCCATGGTCGCGGCAAGACAGCTCACCCAAGAGGCTGTGTGCGTGGTGGATTGTGGCAGTGCGATTACCTTTGATTATATTACTGCAGAGGGTCACCATGAAGGCGGGTATATCATTCCAGGTGCTAGGCTTATGGTGCAGTCTCTAACGCGTGACACCGCCAATATTCATTTATCTGAGTTAGAATATAGCCAGAGATCAGATCAGGCTAATCATCTACCTGGTCTTAATACCTTTGACGCAGTTTCTTCTGGGTGTAATAAAATGGCCTTGCATGGCGTGTATGCTTTGATAAAAGAAGCCCAGCTAAATGGCTATGATGTCCTTTTGTGTGGCGGTGATGGAAAGCTGATCGCTAATGAGCTAGGTCTAACATATATAGAAGGGTTGGTGCTTGATGGTGTTGCTGAAGTGGCTGGATTGGATAAACACTGAAAAACTTTAATAAAATCATCATTGGTGCTTGCATCCTACATATACGTTCAGTATTATACGCACCTCTTGAGTTCAGGTGAGTTCAAGAGCACAGGCAATTAGCCGGTATAGCTCAGACGGTAGAGCAACTGACTTGTAATCAGTAGGTCCGGGGTTC
>JAIBDW010000154.1 GCA_024686035.1 Oceanospirillaceae bacterium | reverse complement strand
TTACTCTATATATGGCTCAATCAACTGGACATCCATCATATAGGCCGATTGCACCTCTACGCCATTCGCCACACCCGACTCTGTTAGCTCACTTTGTGAGCGCGTAGTATTAAGTGTGCCCGTAATCCATACGGGTAAATAAATGCTTTCAAACTTAGTGCCTGTTTTTAGTTTGCCATAAATAATCTGGTTAGCAGGTGGTGGTGGCGTGTGCGTACATGCCCCAAAATAAGGCACCAGTAGAAACTCCTTAAGCAAGGTGCCACTAAACTCAAGCGGCAGCACAAAGCCTGGTATTCTGATTTGTTGCCCATCATAAGCTTCCACCACAGGTGCTGCATCAAACATGGCTTGTACGGTTTGCTCTAGAGTCACTAGCTGACTTTCAGAAAGTGCGTAATATTCGTCATCTGTCATGTCTTCAAACACTTGGTTTGGGTTCCAATTTTGAGGAATCAAAACCTCCCAATCTATTTCAGTGGGGCCCGCTGCAAAGGCTTTGCTACCCACAAAACAAGACAGCACCATAGTAAGCGCCCAAATAAGCAAAAAATGACTGTAGGTAACATTAATATTTTTCATCAAATTCTTCTATGTTAGGAGCGAATAGACATGCCATCTGCCAAAGAGTTTTTATAGGCTCGATAAGCAGGCACTAAGCCTACGATAAAGCTGGCCGTGAGTAGCACACACACCATAGCAAGCTCTCTAATATTGGGCGCTGTAATAGGGATAAATAGGCCATAATTTTTTTCTATA
The DNA here is from genome assembly GCA_024686035.1 of Oceanospirillaceae bacterium. Lineage (GTDB taxonomy): Bacteria > Pseudomonadota > Gammaproteobacteria > Pseudomonadales > Balneatricaceae > Njordibacter. The sequence continues at coordinate 1,038 of JAIBDW010000154.1, read as the reverse complement.
ATGGGCTGGGCCAACCAAATGCCCGAATAAAGCAATGCCAAACCTAAAAAAATGCCAGCAAGGGTTAATAATACAGTTTCTGTGATGAGTAAACCCATAATTTGCCAGTGACTAGCCCCTATTGAGCGCAAAATCGCCACTTCACGCCTGCGTTCATTAAGCCCCGCTAAAGAGACTGCCAGCATGCCTGTGAGCGCCGCCAACACCACAAACATAGAAATGATCAACAACGCTTTTTCTGCCACAGACATCAAACTCCACAGCTCGTGAAGGGCTATGCCAGGAAAAATAGCCAATAACGGCTCAGATTTATATTCGTTGATATACCGCTGCATTTTGAATGAGGCTATTTTACTGTCTAAACCCACCAAAAAAGCAGTGATGGATTCTGGTTGCAAATTGGCTTCTGTAAGGGCTTTATTTGCCTTGCGCTTTTTAACCGCGCCCTGCCAATTGACATGCATGGCCTCTATGCCCGCCAAGCTTACGTGCAAGGTTCTATCTACTGGGGTGCCTGTGTGCTTTAAAATGCCACTAATTACAAATGGCTTGTCTTTGTGTTGGGCAAAGCTTGCGCTGCCTGTACCGTGTGAAACAATCACTTGGTCACCAACGGCATAATTTAGGGCATTAGCGACTTCTGACCCAATCACTGCATCAAAAACACCTTCAAACGGCTTGCCAGAAGCAAACTCAAGTGTGCGTTTTTCACCATATTTATAGACTGAAAAATAGTCCCTGCTTGTACCCATCACCCTAAAGCCTTTGTGTGAGTCACCTAGAGAAATAGGGATGGTCCATTTCACACCTTTTTGCTGGGCGATGTCTTGATAGCTTTTATAACTAATGTTGTTGGTGGCATCACCAATGCGAAATACACTATAGAGCAGCAGCTGAATAGAGCCACTGCGCGCACCCACTATTAAGTCTGTGCCCGATATTGTGTTTGCAAAACTACTTTGTGCGTTTACCCGCACTTTTTCCACACCCAGCAATAGAGCCACACTCATGGCGATAGAAAAAATCGTTAGCATGGCT
>JAIBDW010000009.1 GCA_024686035.1 Oceanospirillaceae bacterium | reverse complement strand
TTGTCACCATTTTCTAGGAAACGGATCAGGTTGCGTAGTTTTACCTGATAATCTCCTACATCAGTCCCTGGACGGAACTTGATTTCTTTCACTTGCGTCTGCTTTTGCTTCTTTTTAGCAGCCGCTTTTTGTTTTTTTACTTCAAACACTTGTTTGCCGTAATCCATGATCTTACAGACCACAGGCTCAGCATCGGCTGCAATCTGCACTAGATCAAGCTTGGCGGCTTCTGCCAGCACTAATGCTTCAGCTACAGTTACAATACCAACTTGTTCGCCGTCAGCACCGATGAGGCGACATTCGGTCGCTTCAATATGTTCGTTAATTGTTGGGCGTTTTGATTTGCCCTTAGTGTTATATTCCCGTTTAATTTCGGTATCTCCGTTAATTCGTAATTTAAAGCGTATATTTACGCTTCAGTGCGGCCTAGCTTTGCAATGTCTGCATTAAGCAGATCGGCAAATGACTCTAGACTCATATTACCCAAATCTTCACCCGCACGAGTTCGTACAGTGACAGACTGAGTTTCAACTTCCTTATCACCGATAACCAGTAAATAGGGAACCTTAAGAATTGTGTGCTCGCGGATTTTAAAGCCTACCTTTTCGTTTCTCAAGTCCGCAGAGGCCCTAAAGCCCATTTTTGTTAAGTTTTCTGCCACTTCTTTGCAAAAAGGCGCTTGTTTGTCGGTAATATTCAAAATAGACACTTGTTTTGGTGCCAACCAAGGCGGCATGGCTCCAGCAAAGTTTTCAATCAAAATACCCAAAAAGCGCTCAAATGAACCTAAAGTTGCCCGATGTAACATCACTGGCACTTCACGATCACCTGCTTCATTAACAAACTGCGCATCCAAACGCCCAGGCATAGAGAAATCGACTTGAATAGTGCCACACTGCCAAACTCGTCCAAGGCAATCTTTCAAAGAAAACTCAATCTTAGGGCCATAAAAAGCGCCTTCACCAGGCAAAATATCAAAAGGAAGTTGCTTAGCGTTTAGGGCTTCTTCCAAAGCAGCCTCTGCACGGTCCCATACATCATCAGCACCTACACGTTGTTCTGGGCGCGTAGAGAGCTTTAAAATAATATCGTCAAAGCCAAAGTCTTTGTATACGTCGTACAAAAAGTCGATAAAACCAGCCACTTCATCTTGCATCTGGTCTTCAGAGCAAAAAATATGGCCATCATCTTGGGTAAACGCTCGCACACGCATGATGCCGTGCAAAGTGCCTGAAGGCTCATTACGATGACAAGAGCCAAACTCTGCCATACGAATCGGCAATTCTTTGTAGCTCTTCAAACCTTGGTTAAAGATCTGAATATGACATGGGCAGTTCATCGGCTTAACCGCATAGTCACGGCTTTCAGATGACGTGGTAAACATCATGTCAGAGAATTTATCCCAATGGCCAGAACGCTCCCACAAGCTTCGATCAACCACTTGAGGGGTTTTTACTTCTTGATAACCGCCTTCAATCTGACGCTCGCGCATGTAACGCTCTACCACCTGATAGATCGTCCAGCCATTTGGGTGCCAAAACACCATACCTGGAGCTTCTTCTTGGGTGTGGAACAAATCCAGTTTTTTGCCTAGCTTACGATGATCTCGCTTTTCGGCTTCTTCTAGACGGAATAAATATGCCTTAAGGTCTTTTTTATCAGCCCAAGCAGTGCCATAAACACGTGTTAGCATGGCGTTGTTAGAGTCACCACGCCAATAGGCGCCCGCAACTTTCATGAGTTTAAACGACTTGATGTGGCCCGTAGAAGGCACATGTGGGCCTCGGCATAAATCGGTAAAGCCACCTTGGCTGTAAAAAGACAGGTCTTCTTCGCCGGGGATACTATCGATAATTTCTACCTTGTAGTCTTCCCCAAGGTCTTTAAAAAACTCTACAGCATCAGGACGGCTCATGATGCGACGCTCAACTTTAAGGTTTTCCTTAGTCAGGGCCTTCATGCGAGCTTCAATCTTAATCAAATCTTCTGGAGTAAACGGGCGTTCATAGGCAAAATCGTAGAAAAAACCGTCTTCAATCACAGGACCGATAGTCACCTGAGCACCAGGAAATTCGTCTTGTACAGCTTGGGCCATCATGTGAGCACAAGAATGACGAATAACTTCTAAGCCTTCTTCGTCTTTGGCTGTAACAATAGCAAGAACTGTATCTTCGTTGATGACATAGCTAGTATCCACTAATTCGCCAGCTACTTTGCCAGCTACTGCTGCTTTAGCAAGGCCTGGGCCAATATCAAAAGCAACATCATAAATAGATACAGGCGCGTCAAAAGCACGCTGACTGCCATCTGGAAGGGTAATTACAGGCATTAAGTTTCCTTGCTCAGTGGTGGCTCCTACCAAAAGCCACTTGGTGTACACGCTGTTGTACTGTTTAACCCAAACACATCAGCGTAAAAAATAAGGCGCTAATTTTACCCTCATTAGACCCTAAGAACAAGCTTTAAGACCCATTGAGACAATCCATCACAAGCCCAAAAAAGCTCAGTAAAACAGCCACTTTAAATATAAGACTTATAGACACTAGAGCCCAAACGCCACCAAGGGCATAATGGCGGTTATCTAGTGTAACTGTACAAGGTTTATTAGCCAGTAACAGCTAGAATGAAGTTAAAATAGCCCTGCGAGAAATAAACATGGACTCACGTTTTCCCTCAATCGAAATACTCGCAGCACGCGCCAAAAAACGCATGCCAGGTTTTGCCTATGACTACCTTACTGGAGGGTGTTTCTCTGACACTAATTTGGCCCGCAACACCCAAGAGATTCAAGACGTTCAGCTTAAGCCCCATTACCTGCGTGATTTTGATGGCGCTTGCCAACACACCACGCTATTTGGCAAAACCTACGACGCCCCTTTTGGCATCGCCCCAGTAGGCCTGCAAGGCCTTATGTGGCCAAAGTCTTGTGAAATTTTGGCCACAGCAGCCAAACAGCACAATGTGCCCTTTTGCCTTAGTACTGTAGGCACCGCAAGCATCGAGACCATTGCAGAAATTACTGAAGGTGATTTTTGGTTTCAGCTCTATCACCCCGCAGACAAATCATTGCGGGACAAGCTGATCCAGCGTGCAGACCAAGTTGGCTGCAAAACATTAGTGCTCCTAGCTGACACGCCAACCTTTGCCTACCGCCCAAAAGAAATCCGCAACGGCCTGTCTATTCCACCCAAAATGACCCTCTCCAACTTTTTACAAATGGCCACTCACCCTAGATGGTCTATAGCACAGCTCCTTGCAGGCTCGCCCGAATTTAAAACCATGAAACCCTATATGCCTAATGGTCTGAATATGCAGCATTTAGGATTATTTATGAATGAAACCTTTTCTGGTCGCTTAAGTGCAGACAAAATAAAGGCCATCAGAGACCAGTGGAAGGGCAACTTGGTAATCAAGGGCATTGTGAACCCAGCAGACGCAGAAATAGCGATTAAGCTTGGCGTAGATGGCTTGATCGTTTCCAATCACGGAGGCAGACAATTAGATGCGGGGGAATCCAGCATAAAATCCCTCTCCAAACTGGCCCAAAAATACAGCGATACCGTCACCTTGATGATGGATGGCGGTATAAGATCAGGGGCCGATGTAGCCTCTAGTTTAGCCTGCGGTGCCAAATTCACTTTTTTAGGCAGAGCGCCTATGTTTGGCGCCTGCGCCATGGGAGACCAAGGCGGCAACCAAGTGCTAGAGATTTTTAAACGCCAGCTTCAGCAAACCATGGAACAAATAGGCTGTGAGGGCGTTGAAGACCTACCTAAGCACTTGATTGATTAATAGGTTAATCAAACTCGCGCCTAACCATCTATCTGCGCTAAATCGTAAATCTCACCAAAACCTCGCTTAACTCTCAATGTGACAGGTGTTGGCTGAGGCTGATATTGCTGCGTATCAAGCTCTGCAAGTTCCGTAGCTGTGAGATATTTGGTATATTTTTTTAATAACTTATTTATTTCCCCATGATGCTTAGTATCTGCCACGGCTAGGGCTTGTTTTAAATATTTATAAGCTAAAGCTTTATTTTCTACGCCATACTTAGGGTCTGAATAGAGCACAAACAAATGAGACATTGCATTATCGTATCCTTGGCTTGCAGATTTTTTAAACCAAAACAACGCCTTGTCTATATTTTCTTGGGCACCATACTTTTGTGCAATAGAAAACTGTGCAAGGCTATAGCCTGCCTTCGCTGCTTCTAGGTAATATTTAAAAGACAAGACATCATCACGTTTAACCGCATTTGGCGCTTGGCCATCATAGTAGCAAGCCAACTTAAATGCCCCCAAAGGATCCCCGCCTTTGGTCGCTTTGACAAACAAATCGAACGCTTTAGCTTGATCTTTAGGCGTGCCAACACCGTTGTGATACATCATACCCAAGTTATATTGGGCCAAAGCGTTACCAGTGTTGGCAAGCTTAGTGGCTAAGTTAAATAATTGAGAGTCAGATTGATACCCTGCTAAAACGCTGGTGACAAAAAGCGAAAACGCCACTATCAACGACCCAACTGATGCTTTAATACTCATAAAAACCCTCTCCTTATGTTCAAACCCACCAAGATGAAATGACTAAAAATTAAGTTTAGTCTAAGGAATAAAATATGCACAAAGTCACTAAAACAAACCCAGTTGCTGCTCGGTAATATTAGCAAAACTGTCATTGAGAAAAGGCAAAATACCATCCACCACCGGCTCGATTTGGCGATCGATGTAATGTTGATAATCGTAGTTTGTGGGGGACACCTCTAAAGGCTCAGGCCCCGTAAGGGTAATCACGTATTCTATCCAACCACCATTGGCATAAGCAGATGGGAACTTGTTTTTAATGCGCCAAGCTTCAGCTTTGCGTGCTGCTTGTACATGGGGCGGCACGTTTTTTTGATATTCGGCTAAAGGCCTTCGTAAGCGTTTTCTGTAGACTAGCTTGCTATCTAATTCACCACTTCTTACTTGCTTAATCAAAGGCTTAATAAGGTCCAAATAGGGCTCATCATTAAAAATTCGTTGGTAAAGCTGCGCTTGTAGCTCTTTGGCTAGCTTAGTCCAATCTGTGCGTACTTGCTCTAAGCCTTTAAAGAGCATTTTGGAGGCGCCATCAGGGGCAACGGTTAATCCTGCATAACGTTTTTTACTGCCTGTTTCTTGCCCTCTAATGGTGGGCATGACAAAGCGGCTAAAGTAAGTTTCAAACTCAATTTCCAAATAACTTTGTAGGTCAAATTGTGTTTGTAGATGCTCACTCCACCACCCATTGAGCATCTTTGCTAATGCATGTCCACGCTCTTGCACCGCATTTAAAGCCATCGTTTCATCACCTAACCACACAAACACCGAGTCTGTATCACCATAGATCACTTGCATACCTTGTTGCTGTATTAGGTCTTTAGTTTGGTTCAAAATGGCATGACCACGCAGGGTAATGGAGCTGGCTAAACGCTGGTCATAAAAGCGGCAAACACTAGAGCCTAAGACCCCATAACACGCATTCATCACAATTTTTATAGACGTTGATAAAGGTGTATTTTTTTGGGCTTTAGCTACATCTCTGGCAGCCCAAAGCTCTGCAATAATGTCCGGTAAAATACTCTGAGTGCGGCTAAACTTAGCGCCTTTATAGCCGTTTAACGAGTCTTTGTCTTTCAAACCTTGGATCAACCCTAAAGGGTCTATTTTGAAGCTACGTATGATACTTGGATACAGACTTTTAAAATCTAACACCAACACATTACGATAAAGCCCAGGTTTTGAATCCATCACAAAACCACCAGGGCTATCACCTGCCTGTCCCGAGGCAAATGCAGGGGCCACATAACCTTGCCGATGCAACCGAGGCAAATACAAGTGGTCAAAAGCTTGAGAGGAGCCTCCCAGTCGATCCATAGATAAACCCGTTAATCTTGCTCGCTCAATGAGAAAAGCCATCAACTTAGCTTTAATGAAAATATCCCATACCAAACGGCAGTCTTCTAAGTTATAGCTTGCTAATGAGCTTGGGTCGTGGCGATACATGCGTTGGATTTCTTCACCCCGGTCTTGAGGTTTAGTAATCGCCTTGCCACGGCCTAACAGCTGCCTTGCCACATTTTCTAATGAAAAAGATTCAAACTGCCAAGTCGCTGAGCGCATCACTTCAATGCCATCTAATGCCACACGGCCTGGCATATAAAGCTTTGCGGGGCGATTACCTTGCCCTGCTCGCCAGCGTATTTCCTCACCACCTCGGCCAAGGCGCAAACGCACACCCAGCACCCTGGCGCGAGCACATAAGATTTGAAAATCAAATTGTACCAAAGCCCAACCAATAATCGCATCTGGATTGTAGTCTTGTAGCCAATGGCTAAATTGCTTTAGGAGTTGCCTTTCGTTAGTGCAAACTCGGACATACTGGGGTAGGTCTTTTATGCTTTCTTTAGGCATACTAGCAGGCCAATGAAGCCATACCACAGGCTCAGGCTCAGCCCCCTCATGCGCCATGCCATACACTGCAATACTATGAATGGTTTTGCCATCCATAGTGGTTTCAATATCTAAAGACACCGTCTTTATAGCCGGGATATAGTCACAGGTTTTTACTCTTACATCCTCTAAAATACCATTAATAGCAGGCACATCTGCCACCAAACCCGCACTAATAAAGCGCTCCATTAAGTAGCGTTCTTGTGGCTGAATATCTTGTTCCATTAGGCTAATATTTGCTTCTCGCAAAACCCCGCACACATTTAGAAACACTTTATGATTAAGCATATAAAGCGCCACCGCGGGCTCATTTTGGAAGGTTTTAAGGGGTAAAGTTTGAAAGCGCCAGATAGCAGGATCTAGCCCCATTTTTTCAATTAACCCATGGGCTTGGGGCTCCTGAGATTTTGGCAAAAAACATACCGCTTCTTGCTTTGTTTGACGCAGGCAAACAGGGCCATCATCTGTGGCTAACCAATAGGTTAGCTGGATACCCTTTGGAGTATCGTGGCTGTGGCGAGATAGCACAAACCCTTTCATTGTCATGTAGCCTGTCTGCTTTATTCAAGGGTAAAGAGACTAAGCCATGGGGGAATGCCTTGCTCTTTAGGGACATTACTTTTGGGTAATGACTAAGCTTGCATGATAACAGAAATGATCAAACCTAGAACAGCAAAGCACCGCTATTGAATACGCGTAAAGGCATGACCGTGTTAGCTGGCTGCTAATTTCTTTTTAGGATCAAAAAATGGCTTCTCCACTACAGTGGCCAAGGCCTCACCATCAGGCTTGATCACTACAAACTCCATCCCTATATCCGCTAAATGAGCAGCACCTTTCACATCAACCATCGCTAGGGCTATGTTTTTTTCAAGCCGTGGCGAATAGACTGCAGAGGTGACTTTACCTATTAATTTACCGTCCTTCTCTAACCCCCAAAAGCGAGTATTAGAGCCTTCCATAGCCTCGCCACTAATAACCAACCCCACCTGCTTACGTTGAACGCCATCACGGTGGATTTTTTGCAATGCAGCTTTGCCTATAAAATCAAAGTTGGCATCAATGTCGATCAACCGATCAAGCCCTAGTTCATATGGATTAGTATGAATATCCATGTCTGCATGATACGACAGCATACCCGCTTCTATGCGCCGAATAGTGGAGGTATGCCCAGGTTTAATGCCAAACGGTTTGCCTGCGGCCATTATCTTTTCCCATAGCAAATCACCTTTAGAGCCATCGCGTAAATATAGCTCGTAACCCAATTCGCTAGACCAGCCAGTGCGAGACACAATTAAGGGAATGCCATCCAGATCATACTCACGCAGCCAGTAGTATTTTAAATCCGCAATATCATCACCAAACAACGCCTGCATCACCTGTCCAGACTGAGGCCCTTGAAGCTGCAACGGCGACACATCAGGCTCAGCTATGTGCACATCCAAACCAGAATGCACTGCCACACCTTGTGCCCAAAATAAGATATCGCTATCTGCTAGGGAGATCCAAAAATGATTCTGGGCCAAACGAAGCATAATGGGATCATTCAAAACACCACCAGCGGCATTGGTCAGCAACACATACTTACACTGCCCTACAGCACATTTTGATAGATCGCGTGAGATAAGCCTTTGTACAAACTTTGCTGCATCTGGGCCTGTGATTTCTACCTGACGCTCTACCGCAACATCACACAAAATGACGTCATTAACCAAATTCCAAAAGTTTTGCTGAGGGTTGCCAAAGTCTCTAGGGATGTACATATGGTTATACACAGAAAAATCTGTAGCACCCCAACGGATGGTTGCATCAAAATAAGGTGATTTACGTATTTGTGTGCCAAAACCAAATTCTTTAGGTGCGCTCATTAGATCGTCCGTTTTATAGTTAAAAAATCACATAACAAGCCAAGGCCCATCACGAAACTGATAAGTGAACTATAGGTGAACTAAGTCCCAAAAATGGGCTGAATTAGCTATTCTAGCAGTCTATTTAGACTCTATTAATAGCCCTAAACGCTGGGGGATAGCAGTGCGATGAGGTTAGGAGGTGTCTTTTTAACGAGTTTGGTGACAATGTAAATAAAGTAGCGGTCGATACCAATCTCTTCACTAAGCAGCTGTTCTATCAATGCTTGAAAACTAGCAAGATTTCTACTCATGATGGTCATCACATAATCACAGCCACCGCCTGTGGCATAGCATTCAATGATTTCCTCCACTTGATTAATATAAGATTCAAAACGTGCAAAGTCAGATTTTTTATGAGTTTTTAATGAAACCGTAACAATGACTTGAGTGACGTCTAGTAAGTGATCAAGATCTATCTCCGCTCGATAGGCCTTAATAATGCCCATTTTTGTAAGCTTGTCCAATCTCACTCGACAAGGTGTAGGAGATAAATTAACCAGCTCTGCCAGTTTAAATTTGCTCATTTTTCCATGTGCTTGCACCGCACATAAAATACGCAGATCAATGGCATCTAAGGCAAGTTTTTTCATGCTTTATTCTCTTAAAAAACCACCAAACCAGGCTGAATCAGCTTAGCTAAACGGCGTGATGATTTCCACTGTTTCAAACGCCGATACTACATCAGCCTGATGTTTGGCTTCAAACAATAATTTCAGGTTTGGCCCCGCGTCCATAGTTAAATACAGTGGCAACCCTTGGGCGCGCAATTGCCATACCTTTTGCATCTGAGCTAAAGACTCTGGCTGCCAATAGACTAGTGGCGGCCAAGCAGCAGCCATGGTGGCGTGCATACTCATGGCGTTGTGTTCTGCTGTTTTAGCCATGGTTTCAAAATCACCCATAGCAATCGCTGCTTCAATAGTAGCAAGGTCATCTTGGGCTTGTTGGGGCCATTGTTTATATAGCTTAGATGTAGCAATCGTACGCGCCATGCCTTCTCGAGAAGACACCGCTTTGGTATGACTTGAAACAGTGAGTAAACCCACCCGTAAGTTAGGCCATTGTTGCTCTAGAGGATGCGCCACACTATCACTGCCATCAGGCAGCTGCCCTGCATGCCATTTTACAAAGCCATGCCACAAAGACCGGCTGGCACTGCCACTACCCAAACGAGCCAATGCAGATAGCTGGTGTTGGGGCAAATTCCAGCCCATAAGGTTGTTTGTCGCTAGGGTTAAGGCGGCAAAACCACTTGCAGATGAAGCCAACCCAGCCGCGGTAGGCACTGTATTAACAGTGGTGACACCTAGTTTTAAATTGTTGGGTAACACTCTATCTAGCCACTGGCTAAGTTTTATCACAAAGCTATCACGCTCATCCAAGCCTTTGCCATTCAAGGTCACTTGATGCTTTGGCCCATCTATGACGCAAAGCTTAGTATGAGTGCCATGACCTGCCAAGGAGATAGATACGGAGCCTGTGACAGGCAGGTTGAAGCTTGCTTCTCGCTTACCCCAGTATTTGCTTAAGGCAATATTACTAGGCGCATAAGCACTGGCTTTTGCCGCTGGTACATTAAATTTAGCGTCATCTAAAACACGATCAACCCATTGCTTGACTGAGATTTTTGAAGGAGCTACTGCAGCTTTGATCGTGCCCATCACATGGTCTCTTTAAGGATGTTGGTTTGGTCTGGAATGGCAAATTCTTCCCGTAAACCTTGAGGGTCTATTTGTACACCGATTTGTTGATGCGGCCAATCTATGGCTTGGCTGCCAAGTAACAAAACACAATCTCCCAGTCCAGAGCCAGATATTTTTGCCCCAAACAAGGCTTCATCGTTTAAGCCTTTGTTTGCTTGGCCATTTACTTGGCTTTTTATTTGATTACGACCCAATTTTATAATGCGTTCAATGGCATCGTCGCTCACACCAATGTCCCTCATTAAATCTTGATATTGATCCATAGCGCAAGCAAACTTTGTCCAGTGTCCCTTGTGTAACGCAGCAATGCTAGAGTCAACGCAAGCGCCCATCTTGTCATAACAGTGTTGAAAAAAAGTGGGGGCTTTTTTAGCAGCTAAGGTCACCTTTGCGATCACTTTTGGCGTTGGGGTTTTGTAACCACAATAGACTAAACGTAATTTAGGAGCATGACGCCATGCTTGCTCACCAAGCTGCACTCTTTGCGCACTCACAGGCTTTGCTTTAAATTGCACAACACCACCCAAAGCACTGGCCGAAACATCTGCCCCAGAGCCACTGCCTTGCACTTGACGAATCACCTGAATACCCTGCTGCATCACGTCTTGGGGATCAAACTGGCCCTTAGTCAGTAACGTCATAGCACCAATAGTGGCCACCGTCACCGCCGCTGAAGAACCCAAACCTAGGGTATGCTCAAAATCTGACACAATCACTAGGCTCACACCAAGCTTAGGCGCAGTGATTGCAAGTGCCTGCAGCACAAAACTAAAAGCACAGGGTTGACTTAAATGCATAGCCAAATCAGCTAATGCACATGAAAAATGGCCAAGCTTAGAGTCTATAACGATAAGACCATCAGTGCGTACGTGCGCCTCTACATAGATGCGCATAGTTAAAGCACACACCAAAGCACTGTGGCCAAAAAGCACCGCATGTTCACCCATAAGCATGGTATTGGCAGGCGCAGAAACAACGACACTCATATTAGTTGTCATAAGCCACCCCCACAAAATCTGGTTGCATGGCTTGCATTTCATAGCCTTGCTCTTTACACAAAGTGGCCAACATTTTTTGCTCAAGCCCCACCGCTAAAACCAAACCAGCCGCATCTCCTGCCACACCGCCTGCACCACATATTTTTGCAGCGCCTTTATGAGCTTCTATAGTGGCAATAAACTCACTCACTTGCTTAGGCACCACACCGATGTGGCACAGTAATTGATGATTGGCCTTTATGGCAACCCGCAGGTTATGTTGTTGATTTTCTTGCAAGGCTGTAAGTAGGTTTACTTGCACTGTATTAAATTTTTGCCACATACTTTTTGGAAAATTTTGTTGTTTCACAAATTCCACGCAATCACCTGTAGAGCTTTCTGGCTTGCCGCTACTAATCAAAAAACATGGGGGTAGCGTTAAAGCTTGTGGAATGTGAGCAGCATTTTGAAGCGTTTTATCGTGCTGATCCCGCTGTGGGTATTGCTGCAAGCCACCCATCACACACACGTAAGGGTCTAAACCACTAGAACGCCCGTGTTGCCAGTGTTCACTTTGGGTGGTTTTGAGCACTAGCTCAGCCGCACTTAAAGGCTGGCCTAAATGTTTAAAACCAGCAGCTAACATAGCCGCTACCAAGGCAGCAGATGAACCCATACCACCTCCAGCCACTAGGTTAGTGCTGAGCTCTATAAGCAAGCCACCTCTACTTTGGAGCACATCTACCAAGCCACTAGCACCTATGGCCGCTGCAAAAAAAGCATCCGGGGCAGCAACCACATCGCTCAAAGAGCCTAAACCAAGAGTGTATTGTTGATGAGCTAGTTGAGTTTTTTGGGCCACAGCAAGTAGCTGTGCGGGCGTGAATTTCTGATCTATGCCAAATGCGTTCACCCTAAGATGCACACCCAAAAAATCACTATGAGTAACTTTGGCAAAGGCATATTTTTGGATTGCACAAGCGATGGCTTGTGCGCCGTAAACAACCGCATGTTCGCCACTGATGATCACCTTGCCTGGAACCTTTGCACGAGTGCAAAAAGGCCCTGAAGAGGGGCTTACATAGGTGGCATCAAAGTCGATCATCGCACCTGATAAAGGCGCTTGTGTTGGCTAATCCCCGTTAAGCGAAACTTGCCATTAGTTTGCTGCTCAAAAACATGATCGCCACCATCTGTAGGCACTTCAAAGGCATACATCTTTTGGTAGTCTGCATAGTTTAACGGCTGCCTAGCATCTAGCATAGTTTGGTGAGCTTGCTGGTGGAGCATGTTTTGATAACCCTTTACCAAAGTGCCTGTGAAAAACTCACCCACACTGCCAGAGCCATAACTAAAGAAGCCAATCCGTTTGCCCGCCAGATCAGCTGAAGTATTGTCCAACAAAGATACCAAGCCAATATACATCGCAGCTGTATAGCTATTACCGGTAATACGGTTATACATAAGGCTGGCGCTAATTTGCTGATCTAGAGCTTTCGCATTAAGCTTGTGGGCATTGCCATTAGCCAAATGGTTATGGGCTTTTTGTGCCATACGACTAAACGGCAAGTGATAACAAAAATAATCAAAATCACCAAAGGTTAAATCGCTTTGGTGCTGGAAATCTTGCCAGGCTGCTCGCACAGAACGCAAATACACCTTGGTAGAGTACTTGCCGTCAACCAACGCAGTGGAACGATAATTAGGCCGCCAAAAGTCCATCACATCTTCTGTATGAATACCTGTTTCTGGGTCTAGTTCTATCAGCCTTGGGTTTGCACTCACGATCATCGCCACTGCACCGCAACCTTGGGTGGCCTCACCTGGTGATTGGCGTTCATAACGGGCAATATCTGAGGCAATGACTAAAACTTTTTCTTTAGGTTTGCGAGCCACCCAGGCAGTGGCAAGTAATAAAGCTGCAGTGGCACTATAGCAAGCTTGCTTAAGCTCCACCACGCGACAACGAGGGCCAAGCTTTAACAAAGAGTGTAAGTACACTCCTGCAGCCTTGGATTGGTCTATACCTGTTTCGGTAGCAAACAAAATAGTGGTGATGGCCTGTGGATCTTCGCCGCGGGCGCTCATGCCGTCAATTAAAGCCATACTGGCATTGGCGGCCATAGTCACTACATCTTCATCGGCACCAGGCACACTCATACGCTCTTGGCCTATACCAACAGTGTATTTGGCGGCATCAGAGCCATTATTAGCGGCTAATTCTTGCAAATCAAGGCTAAAATTAGTCGTATAAAAACTTATATCATCAATACCAACGGGCATATAACTTCTCTATCTTCCCTGCTAAAACTGAACAAAGTGCAGATGTCTTAACTAACCTTCACTAAGCACTAATGTATCGTTTAAATACAGATCGTCTACACTAGTTGCAGACAATAAAAACATGGCAGTAACAAACTCTTTTTTCAAGGCTTCAATAGTATCCACAACGGCATCAGTAGATTCCATGGCTGGCCCTAAAAGCGGTTTAGCGACGCCACCTAACTTAGCGCCCATGATAACACTCTTTATCAAGTCTAGCCCATTGCGCAAACCACCACTGGCAATGAAATTTGCATCTTGCATGTAAGGACGTGCATTTTTCATGGCCAGTGGTGTAGGAATACCCCAATCTTGTAAGGTAAAACCTAAAGTATGCGTATCTTGCCTACGCTGTTGTTCAATACGCGCCCATGATGTGCCGCCGCGTCCTGCTACGTCAAACCATTTGATACCATGGCGCATACCTAGCTCTATATCTGCAATACTAAGCCCCGCACCTACTTCTTTAAGCACTACAGGCACATTAAGGCTGGCTTGCGCATGGCCTATCGCTTGGGCCAAGTTCGCAAAATTAGTATCGCCTTCTGGCTGCACCGCTTCTTGTAATGGATTAAGGTGTAAAAAAATAGCATCGCCACCCAACACATCAATAGCTTGCTGCAACTGATCCGGCCCTATACCATTATTTAACTGTATGGCACCTATGTTGGCAAACAACAGTGCATCGGGCGCATATTTGCGCAAGTCAAAACTCGCTGCCGCTTTTTTGTCCTCTAGCATCACCCGTTGTGAGCCCACACCCATGGCTACGCCAGTAATTTGAGCTGCTTGGGCCAAACGTTGATTCACCTTCTCCACCAACTTATCATCACCACCTGTCATGGATGAAATAAGTAAAGGAAAGCTTAAACGCTTACCCATGATCTCTATGCTAGGGTCTACATCGGCTAAGTTAATCTGGGGCATAGCACGATGTTGTAAGTGCATAGCATCAAAAAAACGGCCATTACGCTCCACGCCTTCGTCTTTGCCAATCACTTCAATATGTTGCCGTTTTCGGCGATTTGTTTGATCGTTCATTTATCGCTCTAACGTTAAATGGGCTTGCATCAGCTCGCCCTGATTAGTTTGTGCTGCTAATAAAGATAACTCTCCACATAACACCGTGGCCGCACATATTTGGGCTAAACGACGCGCATTCGCGCCAGACTCAGCCTTTTCAGAACACCCAAGCTTGGACAAGTTTTGAGTCACAAAATCTAACCCTTTGCCATTGCCTATGGTGCCTACAATAATATTAGGTAGGGTACACGAGAAGTATAAATCTCCTTCTCGCACTTCGGCATGCACCATGCCTTGTGAGCCTTCTATAATATTGGCAGCATCTTGGCCTGTGGCCAAATAAAAACCAAGTAGCATATTTGCAAAGTGGGCATTTGCACTGCGCAAGCCGCCTGCCATGAGTGTGCCTAATAGGTTTTTCTTAATATTTAGCTCTACTATTTTTTCAGGCGTGGTCAGAAGTTTGCGCTCACAAAGGCTTCTTGGCACGCTTAGTTCTGCCACCACATATTTCCCACGGCCTAAAATACCATTCACTGCCGTGGCTTTTTTATCGCTACAATAATTACCCGAAATAGATGAATAAGACAACGATGGATATTCATCCAAAACCCACTGCATAAGGCGATCTGCTGCTTTAGTGACCATATTATGGCCCGAGGCATCACCGGTTTTAAACTCTAAACGCAAATAGAGTAAATTGGCCACAATCTGCATATTCATGTCGATCAGCTTGGCAAAACGACTGGTCTGGCGCACGATTAATTGCATTTCATCTTGGCGCATTTCGATAGATCGCCATGCATTTAGCACTTGGCTTGCATCTTTTGCTTCTAGTAAAATAGAGCGCGTCATGCGTTCATCTACCAGTGTGGTTTTAATACCTTCATCACACAAAGTAGACAGCCTGGCACCCCGCCCTACTGAATGCCACAAAGGAATTTCATAGGTCGCCAGCGGCACTGATAGTTTGTCTTGCCATGCATCATCCACGCTTTTTTGAGCGCTGATTTTCATGGGACCAACAAAACGCATAGGCACAGGGGCCTCAGTGACTTTTGGGCTCGTTTTAGCAGGAGTAGTGGCCATGCAAGGTGCCTTATAAAAAGTAGGTAGTGCGAAGGGTATAACAGATAGTAATTTTAACCACCCCTATGGCGTTATGCAATGATGATAACCAAGCATAAACCAGGGCCAGCCATTAAACACTTATTTAAAACCCATTTAACATAGAGATACGATCTATTACATCGTTTTTAGGCAACATTTAGGCACAAAAAAGCCTCGCTAAAGATTGGATTAGCGAGGCTTTTTATCACAAGGCTTATAGCTTGTCTGCGTTCTCACTTAGGTAAGACGCCACACCTGCAGGTGAGTCTGTCATGCCCGAATCACCTTTAGTCCAACCCGCTGGACAAACTTCACCGTGCTCTTCATGGAATTGAAGCGCATCAAAGATACGTAGCAATTCGTCCATGTTGCGACCCAAAGGTAAATCATTAATAATTTGTGAACGCACTTGACCGTCACGGTCAATGATAAACGCACCCCGGTAAGCCACACTACCATCAGCCAGCTCAACATCGTAAGCACGGCAAATATCATGGGCCATGTCTGCTGCTAAAGTGTATTTAACCGGGCCAATGCCACCGTCGTTTATAGCCGTGTTGCGCCATGCGTTGTGAGTAAAATGAGAGTCTATAGACACACCAACCACTTCCACGCCGCGAGCCTTGAAATCATCCATGCGGTGATCTAAAGCAATAAGCTCTGATGGGCAAACAAAGGTAAAATCTAGTGGATAGAAAAAAACCAAAGCATATTTGCCTTTTGTGGCCGCACTAAAGTTAAAATCATCAACGATGGTACCATCGCCTAATACAGCGGGTACTGTAAAATCTGGGGCTTGCTTGCCTACTAATACGCTCATAGTGTTTCCTCTATTGGAGTGAGTTATTGGGTTTTGTATTTTTGTATAGATGTTAATTATTCTGCGTCAGTCTCTTTTGGGGCTGCAGCACTAATAAGTGTAGCTAATTCGCCTGACTGGGCTAAGTCTGTGATGATATCGCATCCGCCCACAAGCTCACCACTCACCCACAACTGTGGAAAGGTTGGCCAGTTTGCATACTTAGGCAGTTCTGCGCGAATATCCGGATGTTCTAAAATATTTACAAACGCGAAACGCTCACCACAGTTCATTAGGTTTTGCACAGTTTGTGACGAAAAACCACACTGAGGAAATTTAGGCGTGCCTTTCATATACAATAAAATAGCATTGCTTTGAATCTGTTCTTTAATCGTGGCTAATGTGTCCATAGTATTGGTCTCGCTGGGATTTAATGACTTAGTTCGATAGTTTTTGAGCACACAATAAAAGCAGCTCATTCAATACCACAATTATAAACCGATCCTACCAATTTAGTCAGGTATTATTTGGTGAATAAGGCACCACAGCGGCTCTATGTTAAAGTATTTACCCCTATATTTAACTATTTACGCTATTTATAGGGCTTATCGGCTGGATATAGGCTTGGATAT
Source organism: Oceanospirillaceae bacterium (assembly GCA_024686035.1). Taxonomy (GTDB): domain Bacteria; phylum Pseudomonadota; class Gammaproteobacteria; order Pseudomonadales; family Balneatricaceae; genus Njordibacter. The sequence continues at coordinate 23,213 of JAIBDW010000009.1, read as the reverse complement.
TTGCAAGCATGAGCTATTCGCCGTATTATTTCCTGTTTAGGCGGCCATAATCCATGTCCCACGCTTCACCACGTCACTTTTTAACCTTGCTCGACTTATCACCAAATGAGCTCAACTGGGTGATTAATCGCGCCATAGAGCTTAAAAAAATTAGACGAAAAGGCACACTGTACGAGCCTTTTCGTAACCAAGTGCTGGGCATGATTTTTGAAAAATCATCCACCCGTACCCGAGTTTCGTTTGAATCGGGCATGGCGCAACTAGGTGGCCACGCTATATTTTTGTCCTCAAAAGACACTCAGCTAGGCCGCGGCGAGCCTATTATAGATAGCGCCAAAGTGATCTCTAGCATGGTGGATATTATTATGATCCGCACCTTTTCTCATGCGCAAGTGGAAGAGTTTGCAGCCCATTCTAAAGTGCCTGTCATTAACGCCCTTACTGACGACTATCACCCGTGTCAACTGCTGGCCGACATACAAACCTTTGTCGAGCACCGTGGCAGCATTAAAGGCAAAACCGTCACTTGGATCGGCGATGGCAACAACATGTGTCATTCATTTATGAACGCCGCTAAACAGTTTGATTTTAAGCTTAATATCGCCTGCCCAGACGGCTACTTACCCAATGCCCAACTAATGGCCAGTAACGCAGACCGTGTAACGCTGATACAAAACCCCAAACACGCTGTTGTGGGTAGCCACTTAGTGGTGACCGATACTTGGGCCTCTATGGGTCAAGAAGACGAGAAGCAAGCTCGTGAGGCAGCCTTTAACAATCATCAAGTCAACCCAGCACTTATGGACTTGGCCCAACCAGATGCATTGTTTATGCATTGTTTACCGGCATATCGCGGCTTGGAAATTAGCCACGATATGTTTGATGACCCGCGCAGCGTGGTGTATGACGAGGCAGAGAATCGTTTGCATGCACAAAAAGCCCTCATGGAATTTTTACTGCTACACCCACAAACCCACTAACCCACTAACCTAGCCTTTGTATTAAACTGAAAAGCACTAGATATAAATATACCTAATGATTGAGTTAAGACACCTACGCACCCTATCCGCCCTAAGAGAAACTGGCAGCTTGGTGGAGGCCGCTGAAAAAGTGTTTCTCACCCAGTCTGCCTTATCCCATCAAATTAAAGACCTAGAACATAAACTGGGTTTAGAGCTATTTATTCGCAAAACCAAACCTGTAGAATTCACCACAGCAGGGCAAAGGCTGTTGTTACTAGCCGATGATTTGCTACCGCAGATCAACAACACTGAACGTGAGCTTGGCCGCTTGGCAGCAGGTGCCGTGGGCCGCCTTAATATTGCGATAGAGTGCCACAGTTGCTTTCAGTGGCTTATGCCAAGCTTAGATCGCTATCGAGTTGACTGGCCAGAAGTAGAACTAGATTTGGCCAGTGGCTTTAATTTTGCCCCCCTGCCAGCACTGCGCAGTGGTGAGCTAGACCTTGTGATTACCGCCAACCCCAAAGATTTGCCTGGCATTAGCTATGTGCCGTTGTTTAGCTACGAGTCTGTGCTTGCCGTAAGCAACCGCCACCCACTAGCCCAAAAAGCATTTATAGAGCCGCAAGACATTGCGGACCAAACCCTTATTTGCTACCCCGTAGATAAAGATATGTTGGATGTGTTTGTGCAGTTTTTAGACCCTGCAGAAGTAGAGCCAGCCGCCATAAGGCATGCAGAGCTAACGGTAATGATGATGCAACTGGTAGCCAGTAATCGGGGGGTGTGTGCGTTACCGAACTGGGCACTAGAAGAGTATAGCAGCCGCGGCTATGTAACGGCTATGCCTATGGGTGAAACAGGCATTTGGTGTACGCTTTATGCGGCAGTGCGCAGTGACCAAGCGGACACCCAGTACATTGTCGACTTTGTGCATACCGCTCGACAAACATCATCGGCTACGCTTGTGGGAGTAAAACAAACAGATCAGCAAGACCAACCTCTAAAGCCACCGGTAGGTGATTTTTAAAACCTTACCCACACATTTAATAGGCCATAGTCTATTAATTTTCCAGTATATCTAACACATTCACTCTAATGAAGAGGTAGCTCTGCGCCTTGAGCCTTGTTGGGATAGTCCTCAGGCCTATCTTTGCTGTGTCACCATTAGGTTGTAGGCACCGGCCAGTCCACAACGGTGACGCAACAGAAAAGGGGATCGCCTACCCTAATGGCCTATTTTCAAATCCACTAATCGCAAAATGCATATTAATACGCGCAGCAGTGCAAAACGACCAATTAACAGGTTGCTGTTTTGCAGCAGGTTCAGGCTCTATTTTGACTTTTTAGTCATAAAATGACTTATTTTCAAGCTCAATAGGCATTTAGTCCATGCACTTCAAATAAAAACACTGGAAAAAATATATTATGCGGGACTAAAAAAAAACTCGACATCGGCCTTAGTAAAAATGGGGTTTTAACTTTAGGAGCCGATTAAAATGTTAATAACAAAAATTTCAAACAAATTATAAATCACATATCAATAAAATATTATTTTAATATCACTATAATATTATTTATTATTACAATAGTGTTAGGTATTTATTTTTGTAAAAAAAATTTATATGCCAAAGCGTTTTTAATATAATTAATTAGATCTTTAGCATAAGAATATAGCAAATTAAATTAAATATATCTACATTAGCATATATTACTTTAGTTTGACGCAATATTCGCTTGTTATAACACTTGTTGTTGATTTCACTGGCTTTAAGCTGTTTTACAACCATTATTTATTGACTATAATGATTGTAGACATAGATTATTTCATCATATAGGTGAGTCAATGACATTACTAGAAGAGCTTACATCAAAGCATGAAGATAGTTTTGGTAAACGTAACGCACGTATATTATTTCTGTCTCAAATCGATGAAATTCAAACAGCGCTTGAAGCCGGTTACTTACAGACTGAGGTGTGGGGGATATTGCACAAGAAAGGGAAGATGCCCGTGCAGTACAGCACCTTTGCAAGCTACGTTAGAAAGTATATCTTAAATAAAAAAAGAAACCTTAGTGAAGAAAATCTTAATTAATATCCGTGTGAAAAATTGACGGCTAAGGCTATAGACTCAAAGCCAATGAACAAAAATATCATCAAGCCCCTCTCTAACGCACCTAACCTATCAAGCCCAGGCATCTGCCAATAAACATTTTCACACGCGCTGCCAAAGCGCCTTATTCAAGCCTAATAAAAATACAGTCGGTTATCCAAATCTGGATACAGATGAGCAACTTCCTGCGCATACCCGTTATATAACAAGGTTGGTTTACGACCTAACTCTCCAATCACTCGTTCTGTCGCTTGTGTCCAGCGAGGATGGCTAAATTGGGGATTAACATTCGCATAAAAACCATATTCTCTTTTGTTTTGTAGCCACCATGTATTTTTTGGCATCTTTTCGACTAATTCGATCTTTACAATCGACTTGGCATATTTAAAGCCATATTTCCACGGCACAACTAATCGAATTGGTGCTCCATTTTGCTGTTCTAACGGTTTGTCATATATACCCGTAGATAATAATGTCAAAGGATTCATGGCTTCTTCTATCGTTAACCCTTCAACATACGGCCCACCAGCCCAACCTGCATTAGGCATTTGCTGGGGATCATTTATGGTGGTGAAGCGTACGTATTTAGCTTTACTATTAGGTAATGCAAATTTAATAACATCAGACAACTTAATGCCATTCCAGGGAATAACCATGGACCATGCCTCTACACAACGAAACCGATAGATATGATTCTCAATAGCCGATTCACCTTTTATATCAGCAATATCATACCTGCCAGGCTTATCTGAACCCTCACCACCAATGTCAACACTCCACGGCGAGGTGGTTAATGTTTTCGCCGCTTTGGAAGGGTCATCTTTTCCAACACCAAATTCATAATAGTTGTTATAAGTAGTTATGGTCTCATAAGGCGTTGGTATTAGTGGCTGGTTTTTCTCACCTGGTAAACTCACTACTTGGGGAAATGGCGCTTCTACTTCCTGCTTGTCTTGAAAAAGTCCATAGGCTTTATTGATCAAGGGCACCCCTAATACGCCAGCCCCTGCAGCCATTAAAACACGGCGTCTTTTATACACTTTTTCTGGTGTGATTGCAGATGACTTAATGGACATGGCGATACCTCCAAATAAATACTAAAATTAACACTAGGCCCATAAACAATGGTTCTGACTCAGCTGTTTTTTGTGCCATAAAATGATGTGCAATTACGCTAGGGATAGCTAAATACGTTAGGCAATGCAGCAATTGCCACTTACGAAAGCTGAGAAACTTAACCGCTCGATTGTTAGAAGTAAGTGCCATGGGTACCAATAAAAAAAAGGCAAAAATGCCAAGCAAAATGAATAAATTTCCTTTGATTTCATCCAACATTAGTGCCCAATCAAAGTAAAACTCAAGGACGATCCATATAACCAGGTGTGCTGCGGCATAGATAAAACCCCATACTCCAATATTACGACGCATCCATAGGTTACGCTTAACCCATTTAAATCTATGACTCAAAGGCGTAAAAAGTAAACTAGCCACTAATAAGTATGCGCCATAGGTTCCCGTAAAATCTCGCAGGTTTGATACTAAATCAGGCCCCATTATTGCCTCGAATGAACCTAAGATTAATAATAGACACAATCCTGTGTTCATCAAGTGCCTTTGTGTTGCTAAAGGTAACCAACGTAATCCCACAAGCTATTCCTTTCAACCTAAGTTTTTTATCGTGTAAAGCCTAATAGATACTAATAGTAAACGACTAAAAAATATACAAAATCTAATCGCGCTGGGTTAACAACCGATCTAATGCCCAATGTCCCGGGCCATATAACACCACGACTAGCATCATTAACCCCCATAGCTGATGGTCATAGAAACCACTGACCCATATAGTTGGGTACGAAATCACAGCTACAATATTGAACACAAACAAAGCCAATGCCATAGGCCTGGTCATTAAGCCTATAGCAACAAACACCGGCAATATAATTTCTGCTGCAGTACCAATGTACGCCGCCACCAGCCAGGGCACGAAAGGGACTTGGTATTCATATTCAAACAGAAATAATGTAGAGCCCCAATGATTAAACTTTATTAAGCCTGCGTTTATGAATACCCATGATACCCATAATCTTAAAGCCAATAAAAAAATACTTTGTACACCAGGACTATATGTTATTACCGCCTGTTGATAGGTGTTAAACAAGCTTTTCATAGGTACCCCTTAAGTTCGTTATATTTTGCGGTTGGTCATTTAGTTGTCTAGTTAGGATTAATAGCAAAGCCATCAATACAACCCAAAGCTATCCAATCTGCAACTTGATTCATTAATAGCTGCAGGTCTGTATCATCCACACCACAAAGCTGTGACAAAGATAAGCCACATTTTAAGCCTTTTAGCCACCGCCAGTGTTGATGGTTTAAAGACATGAGTGCCGAGTCTCCATGTTGGTTTTGCAACACTAAAATATAGCTTTGTTGTTGGTAGCCGGCTGCATCAATAATATCTGTTGATATAGATTGGTCTGGATTAGATAAACGCTTGTGTAGCTCAATTAAATTGATATCAGAACTCATTAAATAACACGTAGGTGCTAGATTAAAATGAATCCCCATGACTTGGCTTTCGTCTATTTGTGAAAGACGATCAAAATCGAATTTTGTTTTATGGTACAAGTGACCAATACGATCCAAGTGCCACTCTAACTCAGCCATTTGAGCCACAAAGGGCATTTTTTTCAGTGGCGCCACAGCCATTAGAAAATCCACAAATTCACCACCATATTGGTTTAAATGGGGCTGAATGAGTGGGTTTTCAGCAATAAATTGGCGGCTGACATAAGCAAAGTAAGCGCCTCCTATCAAAGCATTAGTCACTGGGAACAGCTGTTCTAAAAGCTCTTTTAGGCTGATCAGAAAATTATTGCGATAGACGCTGATTAGCTGTTCTGGCGTGAAGTGAGAGTCTACCAGTAGATTATTTAAGTGAGCGACTTGAGAAGGATTCGATTGATCTAAAGTGTGTGCAAGTAGCCCATGTTGCAGACTTTGAACAAAGTGCCCTTGCAACTGTGCCAAATTGGTGGTTTTAAGCATGATTAATGCCCAAACATTTTTCGGCCTTTCTAGCCTCAGCTATCAATATATCTAAGCTTGGGATATCAGCATCCCACTCGATTAGACAAGGAATATGTTTTAGCTGTTTTTTATAAGTATGTACCATTTCCCACACTTCTTCGCACACATGGTCGTTATGTGTATCTATGCGAATAGTTCCTTGCGGGAGCCGTTTCAGGGTGTGGCCAGCTAAATGGATCTCCTTTACTTGATGCCAGTGAATATTTTCTAGATAACTGTAGGGGTCTGTATGTAAGTTACGACTACTTACAAAAATATTATTAAGATCTAATAGTAATTTACAGCCACTGTGATGACTCAGTTGATTGAGAAATTCTACTTCACTCATGTCTACATTCTTAAATGCTAAATAAGAAGAAGGGTTTTCGATAAGAATCTCTCTGCCTAGCAAATCTTGTGTTTGATTCACCCGACTTATCATGTGTAATAAAGCCTCGCGGGTGTATGGCAGTGGTAATAAGTCGTTATAAAAGCGTCCATCCAGTGAGCTCCAGCTTAAGTGCTCAGAAACCAAACAAGGAGAAATATCATCAAATAATTTTTTGAGCGATTCTATATGCCTAAGATTTAAAGAATCTGAAGAACCTAGGGACAAACCAACCCCATGACAACTAATAGCATAGTCATTACGAATATGGCGTAATTGATGACGGCGCTTACTATCCTCTTGTAGGTAGTTTTCACTGTGCACTTCAAGCCAATTAACAGGCGGATGACCTGCTATAAAATGCGCGACATGAGGCTGCCTTAAACCAATTCCGGCGCCATTTAAAAGGTACGACTGGTGCCCCATGGTTTATGTTCCTATGTGCATTGAAATAGACAAAGTGTTAGCAGACATAGTTAAAAGACCCATCTGAAAGTCAACTTCAGATGGGTGTCGATGTTTAACTAGACATTAACGAGCCGCCTGCTAAACGCTCACATAAACCTTCTGGTACTGCGATAAAGGCATCTGTTTGATTGTCTGTTTTTGATGTTCCCACGCAAGATGAGTTGTTAGTTGCGCAGTCATTTTGACCGGCTGCCGCCACACCGTAGCACTTTTCTTTTTCAGCAGCTGAAGCAGCCGTTGAAGCCAGTGATAATCCAACCGCTAAGACACCAGAGAGTGCAGTTGCGGTGACGATTTTTTGTGAAATTTTCATAAGTCTTCCTTTAACATCTAATCATTAATTGAGCCAAACTTGGTTAATTTAATTTGGCCTATAAAGACACGTTTAACCTGTCTCTTTTGTACTTACGACATGAGTTGCACGATAGATTCAACTTAATAAAAATATTCACAATAAATCACTTGAAAGCTATATAGACCAGCTCGCTTCTAACATGACTGCTCCCATACGCTCTGGTTGAGTACCTTTTTGGTCAAAGGTCACTTGCAATAAGCCTGGCCGATTAAGTTTTTTTAATACTTCTGGATACGCTGATAAATCCACCGTAACCTCCCCCGTTTCGGGAAGTGTTGCTACAAATAGAGCCCCATCGCTATTGGTTATCCATAGATTACAATTTATGTCAGCTGAGATAGGGTCTGGAGCAATAGCCACTAATGTAATCACACTGCTGTTTATATTAGATCTCACAAGCCATTGATCGTCTAAATACACGGGATTTTTTGGCTGTATAAAAAATATCACTAGCACGATAAGCATTGCGCTTGCTGAGAGCCCTAGGGTTGCGCCGTTAACGCCCAACCAAAACTCTTTCAGCATTTGACTTAAGCGCTGCGCCAGAGATTGTGAAGAACTGTTTTGGCCCCTTTGCTGAGTGAGAAGGTGTTGGTTAATATTTTGCCAAACAGCAGGTGGCGCTGGCACAGCCTCTAGAGAGTGGTCTAATTCGGCGATATACCGTTCCCAATAGGCAAGTCGAGTTTGAAATTTCAACATTTGCATGAAATTTTGCTCAACTTGATCAAGCTCTTGCTCGCTAAGGCTTCCACACGCATACCTAAAGGCGAGCTCATCTAGCCTCTGTTCAGATTTATAGGTATTAATGTTGGTCATAACTTCGCTCCAAACATTTTTTTAATAATGGTAAGCTGCGACGTACCCAAGTTTTTATCGTGCTAAGGGGCTGCACCTGCTGATCCGCCAATTGCTGAAAAGTTAACCCATCAAAATAACTACCCAAAATACAATGCATGGCCTGTGGTTTAAGCTGTGCTAAACATTGTTTTAATAATGCTGACTGTTCTGCCACTAATACCTGATCCTCATGCTGTAAAGAAGGGTCTATCATATCCGGCACATCGTCCACAAAGTCCACAAAATTCTTTCGTTTGAGCATATCTAAAGCTTGATTTCTAATAATCCGGCTCATCCAAGTAACCGCTTTACTCTTTTGGGCATCGTAGTTATTCAAGTTATGCCAAACTTTGACATAACTTGCTTGAAGACAATCTTGTGCAAGCTCATGATCTTTTAATATACGCAGACATACTGGAAAAAGACGCATCTGAGTTGCATCATATAGTGCTTTAAAGGAATTAGGAGTGGGTTTAGCGGCACACTCTAGGAAAAGTTGTTGAGGGTCTTTATCAAAACTCATTGTTTTTTAAAACCTAGTAGGCCCACCAAATAACGCAGATTAAGACACTATTGGCTAATGATCAGCGACTAGTTACGGGCCATTGTTAACAAATTACTTATATTAACTTTTTATTATGAGTTATTTTGCATATAAATAAAATACGAAAAGGGAATTTTTCACTTGGCCTGTTAAGGTTTATTTCCCAAAGGCAAACTTCAGTCATTTACAATAGCCCCTCTACTCTCGTAAAACATTACAAAAGTAAAATGCATTAGCAAATGAAGTTATTTAGACTGATGGAGTGCTAGGAGATTAGCTTTGGAGATCAGACGGCTTAGCGTTAATCGTCCAGCCTAGCTCATTCAACACCTTGTCTGGATCGTAACCACGAGATTCTGCCTCAGACTTAATGTTGTCCTGTAAAAAATGGTAAAATTCGCGCCTTTCTTGCTTCGTCTTTAGCCGCGTAAGCTCATTTTTTATGATCAGTAACATATGACCCACGGTACTTGTTGGAGCTCCGTCACCAAAAATTCGTTTGGTTGATTTTGTACTTAGACCGACAATAGTAGCCATTTTGTTATGCGTAAGGCTGGGGTCTATTGCAACCAAAAGGTCGTAAACCTCATGCATGAGTGGCACTTTGGGTATCGGGGATAACTCTGGGCGTTCTAATAACATTCGTATCATCAAAGAGTGCTGTATAAGTAGCTCACCTTTTTCTCTATTAGCATTTTTCACCCATTGGGCCGAAGAAAAACCGAATAACCACGACAGTGAGGCAATACGCTCGTTTAATACTACAGATAGCCTTTTAAGCTCTTTTCCTGACAATGAATTTGATCGCATAGATTTCATTTATTCCTAACATTGGAAAACATTAACATTTTACTGAATCTATTATATACTACATTAGCGTAGTGGAAATCACTAGTCATAGCTTCATAACACCGATGTGAATTGGTCTCATAATACAGTGCTAAATTATATATGCAAAGTTTACTTTTCTACACCAAGTTTAACAACTCAGACACTTCTGACACCAACCATGAATTAGACCATTCTGTGCTATCAATGCTTGGTGTAGAGACGCCGCCAGGTGCCTTGTATACTGGATTGTATGGGGCTTCATCAAGCCGTAAGGCGTTCTCTTTCTTGGACACTATGTTTAAAGAAGAGGGGCAACGCTGCTGCGCAGTGACTGTTGACTTCGACTTTGACGTGTACCCTTTACGGTATACTGGAATAAAAGAAAGAACTAACTCAGACGATATATTAATTAGTCAGTCCAAAGTATTAAACACCCTTCGCTTACGTCCTGACCTAAAGTCTCAAATAAAGGCACAATGGAAAACACGAATGATTGAAGCGGGCGCACCGATAAAGCCTGAGTTGCCCCAGCCAATAACACAAATTGATTTGGTTGATACATTCTTGATCGACTACCCTAATGTTGAGCTGTTTATCTATCAAGTCATGTCACCGGTAGGCCCACTCTCTGTTGGAAGCGTATATAGCAAGCACCCAATCGAACTTAGCCCTTGGTTTGACATCGAAGGGACTGTTGCTTTTAAGTAACAGTCCCTTCAAACAAGCTAGAGCTGCTATCTGCATTTAGACATTTCTTTTTTGCCACTTCCCTGATCAATTCAGCTCTCGCACTTGGCTTGCCAATTCTATAGTGACCTGCTTCACGGCATCGACTAACTTAACAGAATTCCCCAGCTCAATTTGGTTAATCAACCACGCTGGCATGTCAGGAAACATAATGGCATAGAGCTCACCTTTTGATTCTGCATCATAATATTGCAACGTTAACGTTGTCGCTGCCTTAGATGCTGAAGGACTGCCATTATAAGAATAAGAAGTCGATCCAATGTGGTAGGTAAAATCTACAGAATCGTCTATCACCTCTAAGAGGTCTGATACTGCAATACATGGATTGGGTTCAATTGCAGTGTTTTGTGCTGCGTTAGTAACAATGTGAATCATAGCGATCAGTCTCTTAGTAATTTTTATTCGCTAATTATCAACAAATAAACTTGCAGATCTATATTTATGAACTATATTTACATCTTAGTTAACGAAGACTAGTATTTGTTATCTAATACAGGGGTTTTGTTAATGAAAATACAAAATTAGACAACCAAAAAAATAGATAGCGGATCAAGAGACACGCCAATGACTTTACATAACACCACTAGATTTACACCGACTGCTGACTTTGACAAAAATAACATTACAGGTAAATTTAAATGAATCCTCTAATAAAGGTATCCATACTCACTACGACTTTAGTCACAATAGTGAATTCTTCACTATTGTGGCTTACTTACGAAGAATTTTCTAAAGAAACCTATGGCCGCTCAGACATAAATTTTTTAGAACAGCTAGCCCAAAATGACCTCTTTATTGAAGGAGTAATCGCAGGCAATAAACAGACAACTCGTGTGAAAATAAGCGAATTTATAAATAAGCATGAAGATCTCACAATGACGCCTTTGTGCACGCAGCTCAAAACGTTAAACAGTGATGATGTGTCTATAACAGAATACTGCTCTACTAATATGACTATGCATGAGTTTCTAGCCAGCAAAAAGCCGTTGTTGTCTGGCACCATACCTGTAATGGACAAGCAATCTAGAGTGGGGGAGATTAGCTGGGTGTACTTTTACCCTGAGCCAACGCCTTTTTTGACTTATATCGCCATAATTTGGGTCGTTGAATTATTAATTATGGTGTACATATTTTTTAGCTGCCAAAGAAATCTAGCTAAAAGTGTTACGCAAGCTACAGTGGGTGCTGGAAAATTCCACGCCCTGTCCGCTCAGACCACCCATATGGCTGCCATCGTGGCAGATAATATGAAAAAGTTTCCTGTGACTAATGAGTGTTTAATTATGTGGTATAAACATCCCTACACACACATTATGGACATTAACAAAAAAACACAACAGTTGCGCGGAAGCATAACCAGTGTTGCCTCCGCAGCTCAGTTGCTTTGCCCTATGATCCAAGTGAGTCGCTCCACCTATGTGAATAAACGTCTTCTACCTCAACATGCGACATTAAAAGAGAGCTCTTCTGTGATGGAAATCGTGTTCAATGGGGACGCTGTAGAGCCTCTTGAGGTCACAAAATCTTACCGCAATACCATCATGAAGATATTTGAAGAGTTCGAACAATAGATGCGTTTGCTTGCGTACTGGTTTTTTGCTTATCGGGCGGGCATAGATACACAGGCCAACACCCTACTCAAGAATACTTCAGGTTTGCCTGGCTATATCAACCTTATGCGCCAGCACTCTTTTCAAGTTGATGCCGTGCGTAGAATTGTCGCGTGAATTTAACAACATCCCATTGCCCTGAAAAGCCCGCAGGTACGATGTACGCTCGCCCTGGATAAATAAATGTAAAATCACCGTATTGATTCTGAATGACAATTTCACCCTCAATCATATAATAAAACACGTCGGCCTTATTGGTCTTTGTATATGAGCTTTGTGGCCTCTCCCAAACACCGCTTGTGAACTGCCTAGAACTATCCATAAAATATAATTCGTTTTGAGTGTCAGCGTTACCGAAAAGTACTGTCGTGGCGGGTATAGCCTTTACTTCCGTAGAAAGCGGCTTTGTATCACCTATCATTATTATTTTTGATACATCAATGCTGTCATTCAAAATTTTTCTCAACCTTTGCCAGAGTTTAGATTCCACCTGCATTAAAGAAAACCAGCAGGGATATTAAATCAATAGTCTACCTACAAAATAGACTTGTAATAAAATATGCTTGCAAGATTATATCTTAATGTTGAAATCGTCAAGACACAAAAAACGGATGCAGTCAGTGGGCTTATTATTACTCCCGCCACATTCATCTCAGAAATGATAAAAACTTCAGATTGAACCTAACAGTAAGTCGTGATATAAAATATATATTCCCATGCATTGCCTAAAGCACTGTCTAAACTACTCTTTTCTGGTCCTACTCATGAAACCGTGGTCTCCAACCAGCTGGCGTGATTTTCCAATTTTACAACAACCTAACTACCCAAATTTACATGAGGTCACGCGTATTGAACAACAGCTTGGCCAGGTGCCTCCTTTGGTGTTTGCAGGTGAAGCACGCGCGTTAAAAAAACAACTATCCCAAGTCGCTATGGGTAAGGCTTTTTTGTTACAAGGAGGGGATTGTGCAGAAAGCTTCGCTGAATTTGGTGCCTCAAATATACGAGACACTTTTAAAGTAATGTTACAAATGGCTGTGGTATTAACCTTTGCAGGCAGCTGCCCTGTGGTGAAGGTAGGCCGTATGGCTGGTCAATTCGCTAAACCAAGATCTGCAGATACTGAGACGCTAAATAGCATAGAACTTCCTAGCTATCGCGGCGACATTATTAATAGCGCAGACTTTACTGCAGCTGCTCGCGTACCCAACCCAGAACGCTTGATGCAAGCCTACAACCAATCTGCAGCTACGCTAAACCTGCTGAGGGCTTTTGCGCAAGGTGGTTTTGCAGATTTGAACAAAGTCCACCAGTGGAATCAAGATTTCGTACGCACAAGCCCTCTTGGCGCTCGTTATGAAAATCTGGCTACACAAATTGATCAGTCCTTGAACTTTATGGATGCCTGTGGTGTTAATGCTGAAAATACGCCACAGCTACACAAAACCAGCCTTTATACGTCCCATGAAGCCCTACTTTTAAACTATGAGCAAGCATTAACTCGCCAGGATAGTCTGACTAATGACTGGTATGACTGTTCTGCACATATGCTTTGGATTGGCGACCGTACACGACAAACAGACGGCGCCCATGTTGAGTTCCTACGGGGTGTAAAAAACCCCTTAGGCTTCAAAGCTGGGCCCACCATGAAAGCTGACGATATGTTGCGTTTGCTGGATATCCTGAACCCAGAGAATGAAGCGGGCCGGATTAATATAATTGCCCGCATGGGCGCAGACAATGTAGAGACTTACCTACCTGACTTAATCAGGGCCGTGGAGAAAGAAGGACGTCACGTCTTGTGGAGTAGTGATCCTATGCACGGCAATACTATTAAAACCCACACAGGCTATAAAACCCGTCAAGTGAAAGACGTATTGCGTGAAGTGAAGAGCTTTTTTGATGTACATAATGCTGAAGGCACTTATGCTGGTGGTGTTCATTTTGAAATGACCGGACAAAATGTCACTGAATGTATGGGCGGCGCGCACGATATCACAGCCGAAGGGCTAGCTGAGCGTTATCACACAGCATGTGATCCTAGGCTCAATGCAGACCAAGCCCTAGAGCTGGCTTTCTTAATTTCTGATACGCTTAAACAAGCGCGAATTAATCGCTAGCTTTTATCAGTTTTGCTAGATGGCCAAACCGATAGGGCCATCTGGCACACAGCAGCACACTAAGATCTCACCATCCTCTAGGCAGACCAAGCTATCTTGCACCCAGTTGACCTTACCTGAAGTTAATTTCACCTTACAAAGTCCACAATAGCCACCCCGGCAGTTATACGTCACCGGTATTTGGTGCCCTTCCATGCTATCTAACAAAGAAAATTCTTCGTCATATGCAAAGCTTTGGACGTCATTAATAGTGACTGTGGAACTCATTAGCTGTGTTACCGGCATTTAAGACGCTTCGACCATCAAAGGTCGAAGTCGTCAAAATCTGCATCATCCATATTACTGTCGATGGCACCCACAAGGTATGAGCTTATTTCAGCTTCTTGAGGCGCAACTTGTACGTTATCACTTACCAACCAAGCGTTCATCCACGGCAAAGGGTTACTCCGAATATCAAATATTTCTTCTAATCCCAAACCTCGTAAACGAACATTAGTGATGTAGTCTACGTAATCGCTAAGAATTTCAGCGTTTAAGCCAATCATTGAACCGACTTTGACTAAATATTTAGCCCACTCTCGCTCTTGTTCTGCGGCTTCTCGAAAGATCTCTATCACTTCATCTTTGCATGAGGCAGCAATAGCTACCATTTCTGGATCATCTTGGCCGTTCGCCATTAAATTAAGCATGTGCTGAGTGCCAGCCAGATGTAAAGCTTCATCACGAGCAATGAGTTTTATAACCTTAGCGTTGCCTTCCATAATGGCCCTCTCAGCAAAGGCAAAACTACACGCAAAACTAACATAAAAACGCACAGCTTCAAGAACATTTACTGAAGCAAGGGTAAGATACAACTGACGCTTTAAAGCGCTCAAGCTCACCACCACTTCTTCACCATTAACTTGATGGACTCCTTCACCAAGCAGACTATATTGGCTACACATTTCAATGAATAAATCATAATACCGTGTGACTGAGTCCGCACGCTTTACAATTTCTTCATTATCGACAATGTCATCAAATACGGTGCCTGGGTTATCCACCACATTACGAATGATATGAGTGTAGCTGCGACTATGAATAGTTTCACTAAACGACCAGGTTTCAAGCCAAGTCTCAAGCTCTGGCAACGACACCACAGGCAAGAATGCAACGTTGGGAGATCGGCCTTGCACACTGTCAAGCAGCGTTTGGTATTTTAGATTACTTAAGAATATATGCCTCTCATGCTCTGCCATCGCCATAAAATCTTTACGGTCAGTGGATAAGTCCACTTCTTCTGGACGCCAGAAGAAAGACAGCTGTTTTTCAATTAACTTTTCAAAAATTGCATGGCGTTGCTGATCATAACGGGCAACGTTAACATTTTGGCCAAAGAACATCGGTTCTTTTAACGCATCATTTTTGACCTTGCTGAAGGTGGAGTAAGCCATGAATATCTCGTCGTTATACAGTTATATCTTAAGGGTTTGAAAAACCAGTGCTTGCTATAGTTTGCAAGCACCGCCTTCACATCCTTCATCTTGATCGTCGTTAGCACCATCACGGGTGTTATGGTAATACAAAGTCTTCACGCCATACTTGTAGGCTGTAAGGAGGTCTTTTAACAACAGTTTCATCGGCACTTTTTCATTTTCAAAACGTGCAGGATCGTAGTTTGTATTGGCAGAAATAGCCTGATCGACAAATTTCTGCATAATACCTATAAGTTGTAAATAGCCCTCATTATTTGGAATGCTCCAAAGCAACTCATAAGAATCACGTAGGCGTTTAAATTCAGGCACTACTTGCTTAAGGATACCGTCCTTACTCGCTTTAACACTGACAAATCCCCGAGGAGGCTCAATACCATTAGTGCTGTTAGTTATTTGACTTGACGTCTCACAGGGCATCAATGCAGTGAGGGTACTATTACGCAAGCCGTGTTGCTTAATTTGCTCGCGTAGCGCATCCCAATCCAGTAAGAGCTCTTGATCGCAAAACTTGTTCACGTCTTTTTTGTAGCTATCAATAGGCATCACACCTTGAGCATAAAACGTATCATCATAAGCAGGGCATGCGCCTTGCTCTTGCGCTAAGCGGCTAGAAGCTTGCAACAGGTAATACTGTACTGCTTCAAACGTTCGATGAGTCAGTGCGTTACCAGAGCCATCAGAATACTTGGCTCCGTTTTTCGCTAGATAGTAGGCATAGTTGGTCACGCCCACACCTAATGTTCTACGTTTCATACTAGCTTCATAAGCTGCTGGTACGGGATATTCTTGATAATCAAGTAAGCTATCCAACGCACGAACGATAAGATCTGACAAATTTTCCAACTCATCTAGGCTATCTAACGCACCTAAGTTGAAAGCGGATAGCGTACACAGGGCTATTTCACCACTGGCATCACCAATGCTGTCTAAAGGAGCCGTTGGCAAAGTGATTTCTAAACACAAGTTACTCATTCGCACGGGGGCTTTTTTAGGATCAAAGGCACTTCGGGTATTACAATGATCTACGTTTTGCAGGTATATACGCCCTGTCTGCGCTCGCTCTTGTGCAAACTTACTGAATAGATCTGCGGCTTTAACTGTGCGCTTACGGATAGACTCATCGGCTTCGTAAGTAGCGTATAAACGCTCAAATTCATCCTGATCAGCAAAGAAAGCATCATACAAGCCTGGTACATCTGACGGGCTGAACAAAGTAATATTGCCACCTTTGATCAAACGAGTGTACATTAAGCGGTTAAATTGCACACCGTAGTCCATATGCCGAGCACGGTTTTCCTCTACCCCACGATTGTTTTTTAATACCAATAAAGATTCAACTTCCAAGTGCCAAATGGGATAAAACAAGGTGGCTGCACCACCTCGCACACCGCCTTGAGAGCAACTCTTAACGGCTGTTTGAAAGTGCTTTATAAATGGAATCATGCCAGTGTGAAATGCTTCGCCACCACGAATTGGGCTGCCCAAGGCACGCAGTCGACCTGCGTTAATGCCAATGCCTGCACGTTGACTCACATACTTAATAATGGCAGAAGAAGTGGCATTGATTGAATCTAATGAATCGCCGCACTCTATCAATACACATGAACTAAACTGGCGGGTTGGCGTGCGTACACCTGCCATGATGGGCGTCGGCAACGATATCTTAAATAAAGAAACTGCATCGTAGAAGCGTTGCACATAACCAAGTCGAGTATCTTTAGGGTAATTAGAGAATAAGCAAGCGCCTACCAACATATACAAAATTTGGGCACTTTCATGGATTTGACCTGTCACTCGGTTTTGCACCAAGTACTTACCTTCCATTTGCTTCACTGCAGCATAGCTGAAATTCATGTCCCGAGAGTGGTCTAAACACTCGTTTAAGTGATCAAATTCAGCGTCTGTATAATCTTTTAACAAGGCACTATCATAACGCTTAAGAGCGACCATATTTTTAACGTGCTCACCCAAATGAGGTGGCTCGAAGCTGCCAAAGGCACGTTTGCGAAGATGGAAGATGGCCAATCTAGCCGCCATGTATTGGTAATCCGGCGTCTCTTCAGAGATTAAATCAGCTGCAGATTTAATGATGGTTTCATGGATATCAGACGTACGAATACCATCAAAGAATTGAATATGAGCTTTAAGCTCAACATGAGATACCGAGACATTTTCCAAGCCTTCTGCGGCCCAATCTATGACACGATGAATCTTCTCTAAGTCGATTTTCTCTTGTCGCCCGTTACGCTTTGTGACCATCAAACCTTGCATAGATTTGCCTATATTTGTTGTTAACTTTTACTGTTCTTGCGCGGCTTACCTGCGAAGACTTAACATATTCTGCAGTGTAAGCAAATAGTGAAAAAATACAAACAATCACTATATATTGTGCCTCACTACACAATATGGCACTAAATATAGACATTTGCCTAGATAAAATCAAGCCGAATATTATTTAAAACTCAACTATCTAGCTTGACAAATTGCTAAGGTACATCAGCTGTGGTTTTCCAGCTGGGAGTCTTCCAATTATTTTTTAAACTTAAAAATACACTGTATCAATTCGGAAAATATAGGCTTGCCGCAAACCGACTGATACAATAGTTGCTCATGTATTAATGGCAGTTAAAGGATTTTTAGACCATGTTTCAAAACACAGTCACCGTTGGAAAACTATCAGTGAGTAACTCGCTACCATTCACCTTATTTGGCGGTATGAATGTACTTGAATCTAAAGACCTTGCCCTTGAAATAGCTGACCATTATGTAAACACCGCAAAAAAACTCAACATACCCTATGTATTTAAAGCCTCTTTTGATAAAGCCAACCGATCTTCGATCAATTCTTTTCGTGGACCAGGACTTGATAAGGGTTTAGAAATACTTCAGTCCGTAAAGTCAGCTTACAAGGTGCCTATAATCACCGACGTACACGAACCCCATCAAGCACAAGCTGCAGCGCAGGTCGCTGATGTTATTCAGTTACCTGCATTCCTTTCAAGGCAAACAGACTTAGTGGTGGCTATGGCCAAAAGTGGGGCTGTCATCAACATTAAAAAAGCTCAGTTTCTAACCCCAAGTGAAATGATTCATATCATTACCAAGTTTAAAGATGCGGGCAATGACAAGCTAATGCTCTGCGAGCGCGGTAGTAGTTTTGGTTACAATAATCTGGTGGTAGATATGCTGGGGTTTGGCACCATGAAAGCGTTTGGGTATCCTTTATTATTTGATGTGACCCATGCCCTCCAAATCCCAGGTGGTCAAGAAAATGCTGCGGGTGGTCGCCGAGCGCAAGTCACTCAGCTGGCTTTGGCCGGTATGTCTCAAGGAATAGCCGGTTTATTTCTTGAAGCTCATCCTGATCCATCTAAAGCCAAATGTGACGGCCCTTGTGCATTGCCGCTATCACAGCTCGAAGCTTTTTTAACACAAGTTAAAGCAATGGATGATTTAGTAAAAGCGTTACCCTTACTTAATACTCAAAGCTAAATGACAAGGTGCCACGGCGGCTAGGCTTGATCCCCACGCACCACACATTCAACTTCATCAGCTGTTGATTCATGCTGATGATGCCAAGATTCAGTGCTTTGCCAGTGGTCTACCCACCCTACATCCTGTTGAGGCCTAGCTAGCATCCGCTGCTTGCGCAGCAATGTGGGAGTCTCTACAAAAAGTGACAAGTGGATCATATCTCGTAACGCTTCGCTAAAAGAAAACACACCGTCAATAATCAACACTCCCTTAGGCAATAGCTCTATACACTCATCACTTTGCCCATCAAGCCAATGCACTGGTTTATAACTTGCTTTGATGCCCTTAGACAAAGGCTGAAGTATGTTGTCTTTAAATTCAGTAGCATTGAAATAAGCGTCTCTAGCATGATTATTGTGCAAATTTTGCTGTTGTAACTTAGTCAATGGACAGTAGAAGTCATCTAATTTTAATACTTGTGTGTGGGCCCATGGCTCTATTTCTTGCTTTAACACTTGGCATAAAGTCGATTTCCCAGCACCGCCACAGCCATCTATAGCAATGACAAAAAGCGGATGGTGTTTATATTGGATTTGAGCCAATTCAGCCATACGTTGAATTTGCTTTAACCACATAAGCGGCCCATAAAAAACCTCTAGTAAAAAATTCAAGATAAGGATGTTAACATGTTCATGTTTAGCACAGCCAAGCTTAGGTAAAGTTTCACCGTAACACTTGCACTGAAAAGCTTTGTTACCTAATATCATAATTATTTGCGCCCTTAAGTGAACTGCTCCTAACTATGCTCATCGTTATCTCGCCAGCCAAAACCCTAGATTTTGAAACGCCTAGCCACACCGCACTGTCTAGCCAACCAGAGTATCTTAGCCAATCTCAAGCATTAATCGATGTCTTGGCACCCATGGCGCCTCAAGATATCGCACAGCTAATGAAATTGAGTGATAAATTAGCAGCACTTAATACGGCTCGTTACGCAAGTTTTAGTCAACCTTTTACAACAGACAATGCAAAACAAGCCATTTTGGCTTTCAAAGGAGATGTTTATACTGGATTAGAGGCGCATACATTAACTCAAAGCCAACTCACCTTTAGCCAATCTCACTTACGTATTTTGTCTGGTTTATACGGTTTACTCAAACCTTTAGATCTAATGCAAGCCTATCGCTTAGAAATGGGCACCAAATTAGCCACCCCTGAAGGCAAAGATCTCTATGAGTTTTGGGGTAATACCCTGACGGAAGGTTTGAACGCATTAATGGTGCAAGAGTCTGCTCCTGTGTTAATCAATTTAGCATCCAATGAGTACTTCAAAGCTATTAAGCACAAGGCTTTGGAAGCTCGCATAATTACCCCTGTGTTTAAAGATCGCAAGCATGGTCATTATAAAATTATTAGTTTTTTTGCAAAAAAAGCCCGCGGTATGATGACCAGATACATCATTGAAAATGAACTCACTGAGGTGGAACAAATTAAGTCTTTTGCTCAATCTGGTTATTATTATAGCGAACAACAAAGCACTCATGATCAATGGGTCTTTTTACGCGAAGAAATGTAACTAGTTCCATCCCAAAAACACCCAAACCAGTGCATACCGGATGGCCTTACCGATCACAATAAGGCTTAAGCATAGCTTCTTTGGCCAGCCTAAGTAGCCAGCAGCTAAACAAAATCCGTCCCCAACAATAGGCATCCAGCTAAGCAGTAATAACCAAACACCATAGCTTTGAAGTTGATCTACACGATGCGCTGATAAAGTAAACATGCCTTCTAGCCTGCGCTTTAGAGTCATCTTAACTTTAGTTTGAAGCTTAGTCTGTTGCAACCTAAAGGCCAGTACGCCACCCATAAAGAAGGTCACATAAGCGCCTAAACTGTTGCCCAAAGTGGCAATAAGCCATAGCCAAAAGCCATGTTCGGGCTGCTCTATTAACATAGCCACCAACAAAACCTCAGACCCACCTGGCAATAAGGTTGCCGCAAGTGCGCTATACACAAATAAACTAAGCCACGACATACTTCTAGCTCATTGGGTAAATAGATTCTGCGTACATATGCAGCTCTTCAAGGATGGCAATTTGAGCTGGCTCTTTAGTTTTTTCACCTAACTCATTGAGCTCTTTGGCAAAGTGCTCATATGTACGAGCACCAGAAGCACTAGCATCAAGCAGACGTTCACTACGAAAGGCTTCCCAAGCTTGCATTTCGTCAGCAGATAACAAGTGCGGATAATTACGCGCTTTAAGACGAAAGAGCATCGCCTCTAAGCGATTATCAGTGAAGGAAAACGTTCCCTCACCCCAGGTGGAAGGGTCACTTTGATGCACCGTGTCCATTAACTTACGATCGTTATCGTTAAAAAAGCCACCCCCATAAAGCCCAGCATCTGGGTCTACTGCGGGGAAGTCAGGCCGATTAGCATAGGCTTGGGTTAGTGCTTTGCACAAATTTAGATCTTCACGCAAATACTGTAAATATTTTTGACACTGGGTTTTATCAACACCAAAGGCTTTAGCCTGCTCATCAGATAAGGTCTGCAATGGCGACACCACAGGACATTTATTAACCTGAATTTCGCTCACTGCTGGACGCACAACATCCAAAGGAAGCTGATCTTTACGACTGAACAACAACTCTTGTAACTGTGCCGAACTATAGCCATGCCAAATACGGGGATCTTGACGCAGATCAAATACCAGCGCACCGTTGTTGTTGCTTGGGTGCTTTGCAAACGCACCGACCACCGACAAATAGCCTTTGTCGCGTCCATACATCGAGCTGACATGCAACACAGGTTTGCGCATGTGCAAATCTAATTGACCCCACACGTGGGCTTTATGTTTTAGTTGAAAGACGTAGTTGTATAGTCGAGGTTGAGATTTTTTGAGTAAACGAGCTAATTCAATAGTGGCACGAACATCAGCCAAGGCATCATGGGCATTAGCATGCTCAATACCATTGGCTGGTGCTAGTTGGTCCAACTTCAGCACCAGTTCACCCGCTTCATTACGCGGCCAATTAATACCCTCAGGTCGAATAGCTGCAGCTGTTCTGACAAGGTCAATTAAATCCCACCGACTATTGCCACCTTGCCATTCACGAGCATACGCGTCAAACAAATTTCGATACAAACCAAACCTTGTAAACTCGTCATCAAATCGTAAGCTGTTGTAGCCTAAACTGCAGGTGCCAGGCTTGCTCATTTGCTCATTAATTAGAGCCATGAATTCAACTTCTGGCAAACCTTCTTGTAAGCATTTTTGAGGAGTGACGCCTGTCACCAGACAGGCGCTTGGCGATGGCAGATAGTCATCTGCCGGCCGACAATACCACATCATAGGCTCGCCAATTTGGTTGAACTCTAGATCAGTTCGTATGGCTGCAAATTGTGAAGGACGATCCCAGCGAGAATCAAGACCAAAAGTTTCATAATCATGCCATAGCAATGTTTGAGTTTGGTCCGGTTGATATGCCACGCGAAAGTTCCTTAAAGGCTGTGCCGACAACTATCGGCGATAAGTTTGTTCTACAAATGGCATCTTACACACTCTGCATGGCAATTGCTTGCCGCGCACTAGCGCAAACACTTGATTATCAAACGAAGTATAGGCGCTATCAAGATAACCCATTGCAAGAGGTGCACCCAGGCTTGGCCCAAATCCACCAGAAGAGACTTCCCCAATAACATCACCTTGCGCGGTCACTAACTGGGTGCCTTCACGCACTGGCGCTTTACCTTCTGGCCGTAAACCAACCCTGCGGCGCATGGGCCCATTGGCCATCTCCTGCAAAACAGCTTCTGCCCCAGGGAACCCACCTTCACGCTCACCCCCTTTACGGCGACTTTTCTGGATACCCCAGGCTAAATTAGCTGAAATTGGCGTCGTTTGAGCATTTAAATCGTGGCCATACAGACACAAGCCGGCTTCCAACCTTAAAGAATCGCGAGCCCCAAGACCAATCCACTCTACTTCATCAAAGGCGAGTAAACTTGCAGCCACCGCTTCTGCCCGATCATTGGCGACAGAGATTTCAAACCCGTCCTCACCTGTATAACCAGCACGACCAATAAAGCACTCGTGTCCCAAAATAGACACTGATCTAGCGTCCATAAAACGCATATCTTCGACATCAGGAGCTATGCGAGCTAGCACATCACAGGCCTTTGGGCCTTGCAAAGCCAATAAAGAACGCTCTTC
>JAIBDW010000096.1 GCA_024686035.1 Oceanospirillaceae bacterium | reverse complement strand
TTTCACATTAGCAGGCTTAGGTGAAGCAAAAGCAAGATACATATTTTGATAACACTGCCTTTGTTGAACCGTATTAGAAACCTCAGCATCAGCTGGGTAGTGTTGCATCGTTTGTGCTACGAAGACCTGCATTTGTGCATCGAGTAAGGTCATGAAAGCCTCGTAATATAGGTACTTGTTAGAATTTTAAAAGTTGGTCACTAAGGTAATAACATACCATTGGAATATTATTGGGGTATAGTGCTTTTTACCTGAATAAGGCAACATAGTTCATGATAAACTTCACACTTAGATCAAGTATTCATCACTACTTAACAGCTATTAATCAATTATGCCTAGTGCACAGGTAAACTCACACCATGATGAAATTTTTCACCAGTTCCCCCATATTCGGCCTTATACTAATCAGTGGACTAGGCATTAATTTAAGTTGGCTTTTTTTGTTACCTTGGAGCTGGAGTAGTGTGCTTACCTTGATGATGACCGCGATCATTCTTAAGCTGTGTTACAACCGACATGCCATAAAAAAGCACATCGCCTACGATCTTAGCCTCATGGCTGGCGCTTGCGTGCTGGTTATCGCATCGAATTATTTTTTAGTGTTATCTTTAGGCATGTCACCTGCTGCTGCTGCAGTAATGGCCCCATTATGGACTTGGATGGTGATGACACTATTATTTGCTAAGCTCATCCCCAGCACTATCAAGCACGAGTTTGCCTTAGGCTACAAACTCAAGTAAGCACATTTATGCTCGCCACATTTGCTCACTAAAATGACGACGGCACAATGATTGATATTGGCTATTACCGCCTATCACTACTTGCTCGCCGTCTTTAATCACCTGGCCATGTTCATCTGTGCGCACCACCATGGTAGCCTTGCGCCCACAATGGCACACGGTTTTAAGCTCCACCAGCTTATCTGCCCAAGCTAATAAATATTGGCTGCCAGGAAATAACTCGCCTCTGAAATCTGTGCGTATGCCATAACATAATACGGGGATATTTAGCCGATCCACCACATGGGTGAGTTGCTTCACTTGCTCACGACTCAAAAACTGGCTTTCATCAATGAGAATACAATCGATGTGCTGATTTTGGTGCTCTGTTTTGAGCACTTCAAATAGGTCATCTTGGTGAGTAAATAGTTGTGCTTTTGCGGCTAAACCAATGCGAGAGGTTACCTTGCCTATACCATAGCGATCATCTAAGGCAGCCGATAAGATAAGTGGATGCATGCCCCGTTCTTGGTAATTATAAGCAGATTGTAATAACGCGGTAGACTTACCGGCATTCATTGAAGAATAGTGAAAGTAAAGTTGGGCCACAAATATCAAGCCTTTTACTAGTAGGGAGGGTAACCCTTGAAGAATTATTGGTCGGGACGGCAGGATTTGAACCTACGACCCCCTGCCCCCCAGGCAGGTGCGCTACCAAACTGCGCCACGCCCCGACACTACTACTGAGCTAGTCTAGGACAAGCTCAAGCAGGGCGTATATTACTTTAATCCCTGTCACTTTGGAAGCCAAGAGCCGTGGAATTGCGTAACAATACAGAATTAAATCAAGTCTTTGATGCGCTTAATGCGTGGAGCTAGTTTTCTTTCTCAACACGGTCTTTAAGCTTCTGGCCTGGCCTAAAAGTAACTACTCGTCTTGCAGAAATAGCCACCTCTTCACCTGTTTTGGGATTACGTCCGGGCCTTGAACGTTTATCTCTTAGGTCAAAATTGCCAAAGCCTGACAATTTCACTTGCTCATTGCTAATAAGACTAGAGGACACTTCTTCAAAAAAAGCTTCCACCATTTCTTTGGCTTCTCGCTTGCTTAATTTTTGTTCAATACTTAGGCGTTCTGCCATATCCGCTTTGGTGAGTGATCCCATAAATGAGCTTCCGCTGTTATTTATTATTCTCTAGCTTACCAAGCTTAATGGCCCCGCTAGTGCGATCACTAACGGGGTATCTTTAGCCTCTTAAGCTCGCATCAAGGTGCTTAGACAGATGTTCAACCACCTGCTCAACCCATTGATTTACTTCATCATCAGTAAGAGTGCGCTTCGGGTGCTGCCACGTCAAGCCTAAAGCTAGACTTTTTTGTCCATTTTCAATGCCTTGGCCTTGATAAACATCAAATAAACGCACGCCAGTAAGCCATTGGCCAGCACTTGATTCAATGGTTTGAGTGACTTTAGCGACACTTATTTTTTGATCTAAAATAATGGCTAAGTCACGGCGCATTTCTGGAAATTTAGACAAAGTCTCATAAGCAGACAATACACCCTCACTTATTGAGGCAAGATCCACTTCAAACATAAACACAGGGCCTTGAAGATCTAGGTCTTTCACTAAACCTGGGTGCATAGCTCCAATGAAGCCTATGGTTTTGTCAGCACACTTTATTGCTGCACTTTGGCCTGGGTGTAAGGCTAAGTGCTGGGCCGCTTCAAAGGAGAAGGTTTGGCCGCAGATTGCCAATAAAGACTCTAAATCACCTTTAGCATCAAAGTAATCGACCGATTCAGCCTTACCATGCCAGCTTTCGGGATGCTTTGAACCATAAAGCAAGCCTGCAAATACGTCTTGTTGCGCTAAGCCTTGATCACTAGGGATAAACCGCTGCCCTGTCTCAAACAAGCGCACGCGTGATTGTTGGCGATTTTGATTATGCTGCAAAGCCTTAACCAAACCTGGCCAAAGACTGGTGCGTATCACCGCCATATCGGCAGAAATGGGGTTAACCAGTTTTACAGGTTTGTTTAGATCATCAAACTTAGCTAATAATCCAGGCTCTACCATACTGTAGGTAATCGCTTCTTGATAACCACGGCTCACCATATGGCGACGTAACACAGTTAAAGGGCGCTCTATTTCTGGCTTAGCAGGTATTTCCATACTCGCTACAGGGTTTGTGCTTGGTAAATTATTGTAGCCGTATACCCTTGCCACTTCTTCTACAAGATCAGCTTCAATAGCGATATCAAAGCGCCATGAAGGGGCGGTAAAGGTCCAGCTATCATCATCAGATGACACTAGAGAAAGGCCTAAACGTGTGAGGATATCCAGCACTTTTTCATCAGCAATTTTATAAGCTAACAAAGATTTCAACCTTGCTTTACGCAAAACAACTTGCGTAAGACTTGGCAAATGCTCGGTGGACGCTTGCTCAACTATTGGGCCTGCTTGGCCGCCCACAATACTTTGTAATAACAATGTGGCCCGATCCATAGCTTTGCGTTGTAGATCATAATCGACTCCACGCTCAAAACGATGAGATGCGTCGGTGTGAAGGCCATAGCTTCGTGCTTTGCCGGCGATGCTTATAGGGTTAAAAAAAGCAGCCTCTAAAAACACATTGTGAGTGCCTTCACCGACGCCAGTGTCAGCACCACCCATGATGCCCGCCATGCCTAATACACCTTCGTTATCAGCAATCACCAAGGTTTCATTAGTGAGTTCAACTTTTTGGCCATCAAGTAAAGTTAGGCTTTCACCTTGGTTTGCCATACGCACAATAATAGAACCATTGACCTTATCTAAATCATAGGCGTGCATGGGCTGACCCATCTCAAGCAAAATATAGTTGGTCACATCTACCACAGGGTCAATACTGCGCACATCACAACGGCTTAGCTTTTCTTGCAGCCATAATGGCGATGTTTTGGTAATATCGATGTTGTTTAAAACACGACCCAAAAAGCGCGGGCAATGCTCAGGGGCGTTTACCCTTACTGAGAATACATCTTCAATTTGAGGCGCTTGTTCTGTGTATTCAGGGCAAGTGACATCTAGGGAGTTAAGCACGCCTACTTCACGGGCAAGGCCTGCGATACTTAAGCAGTCACCGCGGTTGGGAGTTAAGTCTACATCAATGATTTTGTCATCAAGGTTCAGGTAAGTACGAATATCATTGCCTAAAGGTGCATCAGCCGCAAGCTCCATGATGCCGTCGTTTTCTTCGCCAATTTCAAGCTCAGAAGCCGAACACAACATGCCAAAAGATTCTGCTTGGCGAATTTTGGCCTTTTTAATTTTGAAATTACCAGGCAGCACTGCTCCCACCGTAGCAAACGCCACTTTAATGCCTGCACGGGCATTAGGTGCGCCACACACCACTTGCGTTTCAGTAGTGCCATCGCTCACCTGACATACTTGTAGTTTGTCTGCATTGGGGTGCTGGCTAGCACTTACAATTTCGCCTACGATAACGCCGCTAAACTCGCCTGCGGCAGAGCCGACGTCGTCAACTTCTAGCCCAGCTAAGGTGATCTGAGCTACTAATTCTTCACTGCTTATTGCTGGGTTAACCCACTCGCGCAGCCACTGTTCACTAAATTTCATGTCTGATTCTCGATTGCAGGTTAACTAAATTGGGCCAAAAAACGCAGGTCATTTTCAAAGAACATACGCAAGTCTTTCACGCCATAGCGCAACATTGCCAAGCGTTCCACACCCATACCAAAGGCAAAGCCTGTGTATTTTTCGGTGTCGATGCCTGAGTGCTCAAATACTTTAGGGTGAACCATCCCACAACCCAATACTTCCAGCCACTTTTGTTCGCCATCTTTACCTAGGTAACCGATGTCTACCTCAATAGAAGGCTCAGTAAAGGGAAAGTATGAAGGGCGAAAGCGTACCTGAAGGTCTCGTTCAAAAAATACTTTCAAAAAGTTATGCAAAATGCCTTTTAGGTCTGCAAAACTAATGTTGTCATCAACCAACAACCCTTCTATCTGGTGAAACATAGGCGAATGGGTTTGATCAGAGTCACAGCGATACACACGGCCTGGGCAAATAATGCGAATAGGCGGCTGCTGGGTTTCCATCGTTCTTACTTGTACGCCTGATGTATGCGTACGCAGTAATGTGCCATCACCAAAATAAAACGTGTCATGCATGGCACGTGCTGGGTGATGGGCCGGAATATTTAGGGCTTCAAAGTTGTGATAGTCATCTTCTATTTCTGGGCCTTGGGCGACAGAAAAACCAATTTGAGCAAAAAAGTTCTCTATACGTTCAATAGTCATGGTGACAGGATGTAAGCCACCAAGGTCTTGGCCACGGCCAGGTAATGTCACATCTATACTTTCTACGGCAAGCTGTGCACTTAAGGCTTCAGAGGCCATCATTGTGCGCTTAACAGTGATGGCATCTTGCACCTGCTGTTTGGCTTCGTTAATTTTGGCGCCTGCTGCAGGGCGTTCTTGGGCTGACAATTGGCCCAGGCTTTTGAGCTGTTGTGTTAGCTCACCTTTTTTACCTAAGTACTGAACCCGAACTTGATCAAGGGCGGTTTCGTCTGCCGCTTGAGCCACGGCAGTTAAGCCATCGGTGACCAGTTGCTTGAGGTGTTGCATATCATTCTCCATCTAAAACAAGACAGGGGAAGAGTTTGCACTCTTCCCCTGTTTCTAATCCTCCTAGGAGGATACGAAGGTAGTTTAATCTAGACTAACCAAGGTTAGTTAGATCAACCAGCTTAAGCGAGTGCCGCTTTAGCCTTCTCTACGATCGCTGTGAATACCGCTTTGTCGTGAATGGCCAAATCAGCCAACACTTTACGGTCGATCTCGATTGAAGACTTCTTCAAACCAGAAATCAAACGGCTGTATGACAACCCATTCATACGCGCACCGGCGTTAATACGGGCGATCCATAGAGCACGGAACTGACGCTTACGTTGACGACGGTCGCGGTAGGCATATTGGCCAGCTTTGATTACGGCTTGCTTAGCAACTCGGAATACACGGCTACGAGCACCGTAATAGCCTTTAGCCAGCTTGAGGATCTTCTTATGACGACGGTGTGCTTGGACACCACGTTTTACGCGAGACATTATACTTCTCCTTACCAGTGACTAATTAGATATACGGCAACATGCGCTTTACTAATGGCTTATCTGCAGAACTAATCTGCAAAGTGCCACGTAAATGACGCTTACGCTTGGTACTCTTTTTGGTCAAAATATGACTGGTGAAGGACTGACGGTGTTTAAAGCCGTTAGCAGTTTTCTTGAATCGTTTTGCAGCGCCGCTGCAAGATTTCATCTTAGGCATTAAATTTACTCCACGCATTCGTTGATTGTTAATGAAGACGCATTTAAGAACCTAAACTCTTAACTGGTCTCCCGATTGCAGCGTTTTACGGCTACTTTCTTTTCTTTGGTGCCAAAACCATAGTCAATTGACGACCTTCCATCTTGGGATACTGCTCTACTCCAGCGTATTCAGCCAAATCGACCTCTACACGCTTGAGTAAATCCATACCCAATTCTTGGTGTGCCATCTCACGACCACGGTAACGCAAGGTTACTTTCGTCTTGTCACCATTTTCTAGGAAACGGATCAGGTTGCGTAGTTTTACCTGATAATCTCCTACATCAGTCCCTGGACGGAACTTGATTTCTTTCACTTGCGTCTGCTTTTGCTTCTTTTTAGCAGCCGCTTTCTGTTTTTTCACTTCAAACACTTGCTTGCCGTAATCCATGATCTTACAGACCACAGGTTCAGCATCCGCAGCAATTTGCACTAAGTCTAGCTTGGCAGCTTCTGCCATAACCAATGCTTCTGCTACGCTTACAATGCCAACTTGTTCGCCGTCAGCACCGATGAGACGACATTCAGTCGCTTCAATATGTTCAT
>JAIBDW010000027.1 GCA_024686035.1 Oceanospirillaceae bacterium | reverse complement strand
TGTAATAGCCACGCTGTGGTTTTTTGTGAGCGTGGCATTTGGCTTTATGCAATCTTTCTAATCATCGGCCCATCATTAAGTAAAAAAATACCCAAGATTACCCCACATATACCAATTTTAAGTTGACATAATCCTGCAAAATCAATAATATGCGCTCCACTCTTAACGGAGCTGTAGCGTCCCGTTCGTCTAGTGGCCTAGGACACTGCCCTTTCACGGCGGCGACAGGGGTTCGAACCCCCTACGGGATGCCAATAAAAACGCTTTGTAAAATGAGTGTTTAGGGTGATAATAGTAAAGGCGCATCACCGCCTTAAATTAGTGATAGGTAGCGGGAATAGCTCAGTTGGTAGAGCACGACCTTGCCAAGGTCGGGGTCGCCGGTTCGAATCCGGTTTCCCGCTCCAAATTTAGGCCGAATGGCAGAGTGGTTATGCACCGGATTGCAAATCCGCTAACCCCGGTTCGATTCCGGGTTCGGCCTCCACATTTTTACAGGACACAGTGATCAGATCACTGCCTGCTTCGCATTAGCTCAACACTTCCCTAAAACCCAGTGGTTATCCAAACCACTGATGGGTTGGTTGGTGCTTAGCATCCCTTCTTTTGCAATGAAATTCTTTCACCCGTTTGGTAAAAAATATATTCAAAACGGGTTGGGCGTAAAGTGACCATTTGTTGCGATAAAAGGGCAGTGGGTTTGTGCG
Source organism: Oceanospirillaceae bacterium (assembly GCA_024686035.1). Taxonomy (GTDB): domain Bacteria; phylum Pseudomonadota; class Gammaproteobacteria; order Pseudomonadales; family Balneatricaceae; genus Njordibacter. The sequence goes on along the minus strand of JAIBDW010000027.1, from coordinate 21,710 downwards.
TTTGGCGCTGAAGGTAAGGCTTCCTTTTGGGTGATTGAGACCAAAGAAAAACATACACCAAGGCATGTGGCATTTACTGCCCAGTCGCAAACTGCAGTCAATCTTTGTTATAACCAAGCAATAGTAAACGCAGGTAAAAACAATGGCAAGCCTGGTTTACGCCCCAGGTATCATAAGCATTACTATAGTGCGTTTATCATCGACCCCGACGGAAACAACGTCGAGGCAGTGTGTCATTTGGCGCGTTAAAGGCGATAAAAGCAATTGCACCATAATCCAATGACCAAAACCTTATCGTAAAATTGCCACCCCTTTTAATGAGCTGTCCCGGAGGATCTTTTAAGGGTGATGTAGCAGCTTAAATAACCTCAAAACATGATGGGCTAGGGTCAAATTTTTTGACCAGGCCAGAGGATAAACACCCAAGTCGCAAGATGAATACTTAATAACGCCTAATATAGACAAAATAACCTTTTTTCGCTTTACTTTAACGGCCCAAAGTGTAAAATGCTGTTCCGCATAACACGTTGAAATAGAACTTTATTCAGCAGTGAAAGCACTGGCAACAATCTCAGTATTGTTACCACAAATGTAATGGCTTAGTGTCATTACAAGGTAAGTATTTTTTAATGCATACCGCCTCTGTAGGACCATCGCCCGGATGGTGAAATTGGTAGACACACAAGACTTAAAATCTTGCGACTTAACGGTCGTGCCGGTTCGATTCCGGCTCCGGGCACCATTCCTTTTTCAGTCCACATCCTATCTGACTTTGCGATGATATTTACTGTGCCTTAGGCTAACTATGGGGTGCGCCTTTAAGCCGTCTACGCATCCAAGCTATAGCTAAACCAACACCATAGATTAGGCAATTTATATTGACGATTATCGTGATCATCACCAATGCAAAGCCAAACTCCATTTTGGGTAAGCTCATGAGAACAATCACAAGTGTTTGAATGAAAACTAAGGCTAGCCAAACTTTCTGCCAACCGTTAAGTTTACGCCATTTCAACTTAGTTGAAGAGGTCTTGGGTTTATCTTTGCGAATGTTCTCATCACTAATTTCATCGATGGCATCGATCGCCGAATAAACATAATCATCGGGTTTGGTGTTGTTCATCATCTGATAAATACCTTTTTAATCGCATAATGTTGGTCTAGAAAGCCTCATCATCACTATAAACACGCACGCAAAGTTGCCCATTAACACTTTCAGAGACTACAAAATTAATAGGCTGGCAGCACACTTGGCAATCTTCGATATATTCTTGATCTAAGTCTGATGGGTCCACTAGAACACCAATGGTTTCGCCACAGTAGGGGCAGCCTACAAAGGCTTCAGTTAAATGATTCAATGCTGATTAGTCCTGATGGTCTGCAAATTTCAAAACATGGATTATAAGTTGTTTTTAACCTATGTCTTTAGTTTAATCTAAACCTGCCTGCAGAATATACACACATTTGAGTTATTGAAAATAATGTCATGATCTTCGTGGTTTTGGTGTTAAAATTTTGTTCTTTAGCGCTATATCAGTCATGCTTTAGAGTCACACTGACAAGGTGTATTAAGTTACTTGGACCTCCTTATAATTCGATACAAAGGCCCAAGGGTGAGTCTGAACTATTCTAACAGTGACAAGGGATATGAAAGAAACAATTAATGTTGTCTGGTTTAAGCGTGATCTGCGTATCAATGATCACCAACCGTTGTTAGAGGCTTCTAATTTGGGCCTACCAGTATTGCCTCTATATGTGGTGGAGCCTGATTATTGGCAGCAAAAATTTAGTTCTAGTCGCCATTGGCATTTTATTCATGACTGTTTGATAGATCTCAATGTCGCTTTAACACAGCTTGGGCAGCCTCTCGTTGTTCAAGTGGGTGACGCCAATGATGTCATCAAACGCCTGCATTTAGAATATAACATTCAAGGGATATACGCACACGAAGAAACCGGTAACCAATGGACTTACCAGAGGGATATTAGTATAAGAAAGTTATGCCGCACCTTGGGTGTTGCGCTGCATGAATACCCCCATAATGGCGTCGTTAGAAAACTGAGCTCGCGTGATGACTGGTCTGCTATTCGTAATCAACGTATGGCGCAAAAAATCGCACCAAAACCTTCAAGCTTAGCCCCCCTATTAACATGCTCATCAATACCTGTGCCAGATAAAGACCACCCTATGTTTGGTAAACCATTCGTAGGTACAGTGCAGCAAGGTGGCCGAACTTTGGCAGTTGATGATCTAAAAGGGTTTTTAAGCCACCGCTTAAGCCAATATCTGTATCATATTTCCGCACCAGGTTTATCGTCTACTTATTGTTCGAGACTATCGGCGCATCTTGCATGGGGCAGTCTTTCTGTTAGGGAGGTTGTGCAATCTGTTAAAAAAAGAAAACAACAACTTAATGTCGAAGAAAAAAGCGATTTGGTCGCAATTTAACCGCTTTTAACTCAAGGCTGGCTTGGCGCTGTCATTTTATTCAAAAAATTGAAGACCAACCCTCTATAGAAACCCACTGCATGCATCCTGCTTTTGAGGGCCTGCGCGAAAGCGAGCACGATGAGCTAAAATATAAAGCTTGGGCTTCTGGGCACACCGGATACCCATTTATTGACGCGTGCATGCGTAATTTGATCGCCCAAGGCTGGATTACTTTTAGAATGCGCGCAATGCTTGTAAGCTTTGCTAGCTACCAGCTTTGGTTAGATTGGCGTGTTGTAGGCTATCACTTAGCGGGCCTCTTCACTGATTACGACCCTGGTATTCACTATAGTCAGCTGCAGATGCAATCTGGTGTCACTGGCATCAATTCAATGCGAGTCTACAATCCAGTTAAGCAATCAATGGAACATGACCCGCATGGTGATTATATAAGGCGCTGGGTGCCGGAGTTAAAGGATATTCCCAATGCGTTTATTCACCAGCCTTGGAAGTGGGGTAACAATTTAGTGGATGATGCCTCACTATTATCAAACACTGTTTATTCAAAACCTATTGTCGATCATGAATCAACAGCAAAAGAAGCGAAACAAAAGCTAACCAAGGTGCGACAAAATGACTGTTTTAGAGACATCTCAAATTCTGTTTATAATAAATTAGGAAGTAGAAAGAAGAGGGCGAGCAAATCAAAAAAGGAGGTTTGTGAAAACCAATTAGCGCTGTTTTAAGCCCTATGTTTTTAATTGCCTTTAAGTTTTATACCTTGTGCGTTGCTCCATTGCCCTTTCAGCACAAACCACAGCAATGACACCTATAAGTTTGCCAAAGCTTGTTAGAGGTAACCTCCTTTGTTAGTCATTATCGGTTAAACTTGGCTTATGAAACGATTTCGACTCAAAGATACCAGCGACCTTACGGACAGTGAGTATCAAGACTACATTCTGCAGGGCGTATCACGTACCTTTGCATTAACGATTCCACAGTTATCAAAAGAGCTTGTGCAGGTGGTGGGCAACGCTTATTTATGGTGCCGTATAGCCGATACCATTGAAGATGATCCAAAGCTTGGCTTAGCTTTAAAAAAACAGTTTAGTGAACAACTACCGGGCTTTTTAGGCAGCCAAGAGCCCATGGATACTTGGGTGGCAGAATTACGACTACACTTACACAGTGATACCGCACCTGCTGAGCTTGATTTGATTGACAACAGTCAACGTATCCTGCGGTTGTTTTGCAGCTTTAGCCTGGCCCAGCAAAGGATTATTGGGCAATGTGTAGCCACTATGGTGCAAGGCATGATGCACTATCAAGCTCACCAGCCCCATTCGGGTTTGCCTAACATGCGCGCATTTAACGACTATTGTTATCATGTTGCGGGCATTGTCGGCGAAATGCTGACGCTGCTCCACTGTGATTACTCAAGCAAAATCAGGCACAACAAAGCCCAACTTATGCCTTTGGCTGTGTCTTTTGGCCAAGGTTTGCAAATGACTAATATTCTAAAGGATATTTGGCAAGATCAAGGCCGTGATATTTGCTGGCTCCCCCAGGATATTTTTAGTAAGTACAATATTGACCTGCAGGATTTATCCAATCATTGCAGCAACCCTGATTTTCACCTTGGCGTAAGAGAGTTGGTGGTTATTGCCCATGAGCACTTGCAGGATGCTCTGCACTATACATTAATGACTCCAAAAGTTGAGCAGGGCTATCGTAACTTTTGCCTGTGGGCTATTGGTATGGCGTTATTAACTTTAAAAAATATTCATAAGCAGCCTGATTTTCAGCACAGTTCGCAGATCAAAATTTCCCGTAATAAGGTGAAGATTATCTTTCTAGTGACCCGTATTATTGGTCGAAGTAATGGGTTGGTTAAGTTGTTTTTTAAACGAATCGCTCGCGGTTTACCTTGATATCGGTTTGTTTAAAGGGCTTTTTTTATTATTCACTTAATAAACCATCTTGTTAGGCGCAAATTGGGAATTATTTGACGTGTTGGGTATTTAACCTTGGCTATCTGCCTGTATAATTTGCAGCTAAAGGAGAGACTCATGTCATTATTAAATGCTTTACCCGCCAATTCTGGAATTATTATTTGTGGCCACGGTAGCCGAGCTAAAATTGCTGAAGAAGAGTTCAGCTTATTAGCCACTGGCCTGCGCGCGAGGTTTCCTCAGCTAGAGGTTGAGTATGGTTTTTTAGAATATTCATCACCTAACATCCATATGGCTTTAGATCGTTTGATCGCCAAAGGTATTACTAATATCTATGCGGTGCCTGGCATGTTGTTTTCAGCTACTCATGCGCAAAATGATATCCCATCAGTATTAACCACCTACATGCAAAAAAATCCGGCACTGACCATCAAATATGGCCAAGAGCTTGGTTTGCATGATGAAATGATCATGGCTTTTCAGCAGCGCATTATGCAAGCGGTTGATCTAGCACAAATGCCACAGCCTGGAGATCTATACGACACCATGCTGGTGGTAGTAGGTCGGGGTACATCAGTGGCTCAAGCCAATGCAGAAGTGTCAAAACTCACTCGCATTGTGGCAGAAAATATGGGTTTTGGTTGGTGTGAAACGGTGTATTCTGGCGTGACCTTCCCTTCAGTAGGGCGTGGTTTAGAAATGGCGATGAAACTAGGCTTTAAAAAAATCGTAGTTGCCCCATACTTTCTTTTTTCAGGTAAATTAATTGGTCGTATCCACGGCTATATTGACAAGGTGGTGGCGCAGCATCCGGATGTAAGCATAAGCGTTGCCGATTATTTGCGTGACCAATCTCATGTGATTAATACCTTTGTTGAGCGCATCGAAGAAACAGTGTCTCAGCCTGCGGTAAATAACGGTCTGATGGAAAATTTTCAAGCTAGACTAGCCGCTGGTGAAGTAACGGTGCATCACCATCACGCAGAGTTTCAACCAGAAGCACAAGTGGCTGCAGACGCCCATTCGCACAGCCATGGGCATAACCACAGCCATGAGCATAAGCACGAAGATTCACCCAACAAACAAGGGCATAGCCATGCTGGACATGGGCACACACATGCGCCTTATCGACACATTGCGCACCCTCATGGGCCCAGAACCATGATTGATGAAAATGTGTGTTGTTGCTTCATGGGGCAGTTCCCCCAAGCGGTGATTGATGAGGAGCGTGCACTTAGATTGGCCGCAGGAATTGTGGCTGTGGATCAGATACCACAGTGTAAGATCAAGTAGTCAATATCTGATAGGTCACTGTGCAGGTTGCAGTGGCTAAATGGTTGATTTTTGGGTGCAAGCTAACCCAAAGGGTAGGGTGATGAAGCTTGATATAAATAGTAATGGAGGGGGCTTGAGGATGGCTGAGTCAATTAGGGAACAATACTTCTTTACTTAATCATCCTTAAGGTTAGACTGCCGTTACACTATGCATCATCTAAAAGGCTTTGTGGCGAAACACCAAGTGCTTTTGCAATTTGAGAGACTTTCTTCAAAGAAGGGCTGACGGTTCCACGTTCTATGTGGCCCATATGCGCCCTATCAATACCGGCTAAATTGGCTAGCTTTTCTTGAGACATACCAACAGATGTTCTTAATTGCCTAACTTTGTCGCCAAATCTTTTCTCTAAAGAGTTCATACATCCTCTAAGCTTTTGCACTAAAACGATTTCAAACAATCTGTTTCAGTAACAACTTTTTGTTATAAGATAACTTCTTTGAGCATGATTTAAGCATCTCAAAAAAGGGCGGATCATGTTGGGCGCAGACCAAAAACGCAGACCAAAAACGAACCCAGCTTCTTGTGGGTTGTGGGGAACTTTAGGTTATCCATTGCTGTTTTACCACGGGGGATAACCAGTGAGGCGATTTTTCATTGATTTATTCTCGTAACAACGTGCCCCTTAATGTGTCCTTCTATGTCGATTTTGAACCGAGCTCTTCTATCACGGCCAGTGCACTTTTTCAGCTATATTATGTGGTCTTATAAAACTTGACACCGATATCAATCGTCTGCAAATTAGCGTTTCTTAAACGCTTATTGTGTTGGAGTAAACTAGCCTTGGTTATTTACTATCTGGTGGACAAGCATGTCAAAAGATCCTCTATTACAGCCGTTTGCACTTAAGCACCTAAGCACCTAAGTTTGAAAAATAGAATCATGATCACCCACTTGGGCCTTTGCACCTATTGGAAACAAGGCGATTGGCTACCTTCGGTATCATCATCAAAACACCGTGAGCCATCACACAGAGCTTTCCCAAAGTTGATAGAAGACTGGGACATAGAGCGCATCATTAACGATTTTGCATACTCAGGCCAGCGCATGCAAGCAGGGGGAGTGGATGGCATAGAGTTGCAAGTATATGGTCATTTTTTGGATCAGTTTTGGTCGCCTTTAACCGATGATTTAGTAGGGCCTTAAGGCGCTGATACCATAGAAAACCGCATGCGTTTTCCCATGGATGTATTAGCTGCCATTCGCAAGCGCGTAGGTAATGAGTTTATTGTGGGGCAGCGCAATCGCCACGGCGTCGTGAAATGATGTCTATTATAGATTGGCGCATGTCTCAATGCGAGGCGCGTAATGTTGAGTTTCGGTTTAACACATTTGCGCAAGCCTCTGACATTACTGGCCTTGACCCAGATCTAGTGATTATAACCACAGGTGGCCGGCCTAATACACAGCTACTTGAAACCAACACAGAGTAATCTAGCCTAGTCACCAGTTGGGATATTATTTCTGATAACGTAAAACCAGCTAAACACAAGCATCAAAAATTCACAGTAGTGATTGGCACAGACTACAGTGACCATACCTATGAAATGGACTATGATCAGGTCGTAGTGAATTACGGCGCTATGCCACTGGATGAGCTGTTTTTTGATCTTAAACCCCTGTCTTCAAATGCAGGCGAAGTAGATCAGAGCGCATTAATATTAAGGCAGGTGCAAGAAGTGTCTTGAAATGAAGCAGGTAAACTTCAACTGTTTCGTATCGGTGATGCAGTGTCAGCCCGTAATACTCATGCCGCTATTTACGATGCACTGCGTTTAATGAAGGGTATCTAATTCGTCACGACAAGCACAAAAGTACGTATATTTTTTAGTCATAAAAAATGTAAATGACCGCCTACATTCGCTTCCAAAGCCGCCCATCGATGGCTGACAAACCACAAGCAATAAGGGCCATGCCTGCCACTTGATTCCAGCCAAGGGTTTCGCTTAGCAACAATGTACCAAAAAGAATGGCCGAAACAGGCACCAAAAGTGTGACTAACAAAATGTTAGTGGCGCCAGAGGATGACAAGATTTTAAAATACAGCACATAAGCCAAAGCCGTGGAAAAAATAGCCAGAGCCAGTATAGACATCCATACCAGATAGCTTGGGCTAAGTGGGCCAAAGACCACCGGTAGGCCATCCACAAATAGTACTATAGGAGCGAGTATTACCGTAGAGCCTGTCACTTGGCCTGCGGCGATAATAATGGGGTGAAGCCCTGTGGCTTTAAAGCGCCGGCCAAAAACACTGGCAAAGGCATAAGATAAAGCTGCAACTAATATAGCTACTTGAGCCAAAATACTGGCTTGTGTGGCTATATCTACGCTGGGCATACCAATCATCACTAACACCCCTAAAAACCCAATGGCTACCCCTGTCAGCTTGATGCCAGAGGCGCGTTCATCTGCCAACAACAAACCCGCCACTATGACACCAAACAAAGGCGTGGTGGCATTAAGCACCGAGGCTAAACCTGAGCTAATGTGTGTTTGGCCCCACACAATAAGACTAAAAGGAATAATGTTATTGAGTAACCCCATGGTTAAAAAAGCAGCCCAAAGCCTTAGGTCAGTGGGAAACTTTAGCCCCATCAACATGGCAATAGTCCACAAAGTGACGGCGGCTATACCCACACGCAAAGCCACTATGGTTAATGGGGGCAAGGCTGTGACGGCAACTTCTACAAAAAAGAAAGAGCCACCCCAAAGCACAGACAGTGAAATGAGCATAAGCCACTCACGAGCACCCATGGTACGCTTAATTGAAGATGTCATATAAAAGGGCCTTGATACAGTGGATCGCAGGTGCACTAGCGCGACCCAATGATATTCACACACAATTATTATGCAGTCAAAGGCTAGCTAGGGTACTAAGTGCAAGTGTGGCTTTATAAACGGCCGTTTTTAGATAGGTTCGTGTTAATCTAGTGGCACACCAGTATGTGTTTTATCCAACCCTAGCATCGAGAAAAATCATGGCCATAGGCGCGACCATCTTCAAGGCAAATTTAAACCTGTCCAACCTTAACAGCCATCACTATGCTGATTTCAACCTCACCTTAGCCAAACACCCCTCTGAAAACGAAACACGCCTTATGTGTAGGCTGATTGCGTTTTTACATGCAGCCCATGATGACCTAGAGCTTACCAAAGGCATAAGCTCTGTGGATGAGCCAGATTTGTGGCAGCGTGATTTATCTGGAAATATACTCCATTGGATAGAGCTTGGAATGCCTGATGAAAAACGCATTCGCCAAGCCAGTGGCAAAGCCCAACAGGTGTCTATTTATACCTACCATGATAACAAAGCTGAAATTTGGTTAGACAAAAATCGCGCCGGTTTAACGGCTAACAAAAAGGTAAAGGTGTTTCATATTAATGTGCAAAACAACGCTGATATAGAAAATTTGTTGTTTAAAACCATGAACTTGGGCTGTATTATTGAAGAAGATCAAATGCACTTAAGTGATGAAAATCAGCACATGAGTGTGCAAATCACTCAAACTTTGTAACAATCACTCGCAATAATGGCAGGGCCAGTGTGAGGCAGGCTCAACAGTTAACACAAGGAATAGGTTGCATGGCGCTAGCAAAACAACTCATGGTGTACCCTGCCAATAGACTGGAAGACTTGGCCGTGTTGCTCAACCATGTGGTCAAGCTTGGGCACCAAAATGGCTTGGCAGGAGCGCTTAGCAGTGCTCATGTGATCGTTGAAAACCCAGGTATGCAGCATTGGCTTAATACTCAGTTAGCCAAGCAAGATGGCATTGCCATGAACATAAACTACCCGTTACCCGGCAAGTTTGTATGGCAACTGGCGCGCAAACTTCTAGGCGAGGAGCAAGTGCCTCAGCAGCCGCCCTATCAACGTGAAGCTCTGGTATGGCGCATTGACGATATTTTAGCCAGTGATAACACCCTCAAAAACCCAGCCTTTACTCAAGCCAATCGATATTGGCAATCGGCACCTAACATAGGTAAATATAGTGCTGATGACCTACTAAAACGCTTTCAACTTGCAAGCGCATTAGCAGATTTGTTTGAACAATATATCCTTTATCGGCCTGACTGGCTTACTAGCTGGCAAACACAGGGGCTCAGACAAGGGCCGCCACTGGCGCAAACGCAACATTGGCAAGCACAGCTGTGGGCTATGTTATGCCAACAAGATAGCCGTCATCCTATTGATATTCAACGCAAGCTCATACAAAGCTTGGGCCAATTAACCAGCAGCCAACGCAATGAACTGCCCCAACAAGTGTGTTTGTTTGCCCTTAACACTATGGCACCTGCGACCTTAGAAGTATTTTCTGCCCTAGCAGCCCATACTCAAGTGCATGTATTCCACCTTAACCCTTGTGCCGAATATTGGGGCCATATTCAATCTGAAAAAGCCATCGCCGCAACACACCTTAAACAATGGCTGGCCCAACAAGATGATGAGGTTTTAGTGGATGGGGGTAATCCGCTATTGGCCAATTTGGGCGCCCAAGGTAAAGAGTTTTTTCGCTTGTTACAACAACAAGATAGCTACAATATTGATGCCTTTGAAGAGGCACAGCCTGCCTTTGTGGACGGCCACTTATCTACTTTACAGCAAATACAGCGCGACATTTTGCACTTGCAAGACGCGCGCAACCCTTCATACAAGCTTGACCAAGAAAAAGTTGATGATAGCCTAGTGTTTACCCATGGCGCTAGTGCTTTACGAGAGCTGCAAGGCTTACACGACTGGTTGCTTGGCAAGTTCCAACAAGATCCCTCCCTCAAGCCTAGTGATATAATAGTCATGTGCCCACAGGTAGAAGATTATGCAGCCCATGTGGGAGCGGTGTTTGATACCCATGGGCGTGCGTTTGAATATAACGATGGTTTAGACAATGCTGCGCAACCCCCCCAGTTGCCTTGTTCTATTGCCGATAGAAAACCACAAGACTCACAGCCCTTAGTGGCGGCCTTTTTGCAGCTATTACAGCTGCCAGATAGTCGTTTTCAAGTGTCTTTTATTCTAGATTTTTTACGCTTGCCAGGCATTCAAAGAAAGTTTGGCATAGGGGCGGATGAGCTGGAAATAATTACGGTGTGGTTGGCTAACGCTTGCGTGCACTGGGGCTTGGATGAGCAACATAAGGCCCATACCTTAGGCCAAGCATCTTCAACACCGACCTACAGCTGGTCTTGGGGGCTTAAGCGTTTGTTGCTTGGTTTTGCTCAAGGCGACCAAGCGCATAACTATCAAGATGATTGGCTATTGGCCGATGTAGAAGGTGATCAAGCCGTACTTTTAGGACGCTTAATGCAGGTGCTTGAGCAACTGCAAACCCATGCAAGACAGCTTCATACACCTCGCACAGGTATAGCATGGCGTGGCTACCTAACCAGTATGATTGATGAGTTTTTTGCGGATGACCAAGACGGTGACTACACCGAAGAGCTTGCAAAAGAGTGCTTATCCACAGCCATTGGTAATATGGCCGTGTGGGTTGAACAAGTGGATTATATCCAAGCGATTAGTTTGGAAGTGGTGCGTTATAGCCTCACGCAGAAATTGTCTGTAGCCAGCAGCACGCAAGCCTTTATCACGGGCAAAGTCACTTTTTGTTCCATGGTGCCTATGCGTAGTATTCCCTTTAAAGTAGTGGCTATGTTGGGCCTTAATGATGGGCAATATCCGCGGCAATCTAAACCACTAGATTTTGACTTAATGGCTCAAGAAGGCGCAAGAGTAGGGGATCGGTCACGCCGGGGTGATGATAGGTATATGTTTTTGGAAGCACTAATAAGTGCTCGTGAGTGTTTGTATTTAAGTTATCAAGGCAGCGACAGCAAAAACAATTCTCCCCGCCAGCCTAGCTTGGTCGTGTCAGAACTAATGGAGTATTTGCAGCACGGTTATGGGTGGCAGTTTAAGGCGGATCGCCCACAATCACAGCTTAGACCATTGCCTTTGCATAGTTTTAGTGAGGAAAATTTCCACAGCAAATCTAATGCCATCTCCCACACAATATCTAAGCCTAGTTTTGAATCGGCTTGGCTGCGTGTGCGCCAAGCAACGCATGAGTCACCAGATGAGCTTATAGAGCAGCCTTTAAGTTTTGCCTCTTTTGAGCACAGTGTCACCATCAATGAGCTAGTGCGCTTTTTGGAAAATCCCGGGCGGATGTTTGCCAACCAACGTTTGGGCTTATATTTACATGATTACAATTTAGATCTAGATGATGATGAGCCTTTTGCAAGCTCCAAATTAGTAGCGTATAAACTGCGCGAAAAAATGCTTGAGGCTGTGCTGTCCAATGAGCCACAAGCATGTGCTCTGGTGCGGCAAGAGTATCAATTAAATGGGCAGTTACCAGATAACCACCTTGGCTCTGATACTATTGATACCAGTCAAGACGAAGCACAATCATTGGTGGATGAGCTATATAGTGTTAATTATCAAAAACTTAAGAAACACCCTGTGAGCATCAACCTATTGGGGTTAATCATCAGTGATGAAATAGCCCTAACCGGCGACCCGCTGGATAAAACTAGCTCATTAAACGTCGTGCTTACTCGGCCCACTAAGGCCAAAGCTAAAGATAAATTGTCTTTATGGGTAAGGTGCTTGGTGGCCCAGGTGGCGTTTGAAAAAACCGTGGATGGGGTGTCGGTACACTTAGAAAAAAACCTTCAGCTACAAGGCTTAGAAGATGCCCAGACTCAGCTTCACACCATTATAAAGATGTATATTTTGGGCTTAACTAAAGCACTGCCTTTGGATGCAGAGCTAGGCATTGAGTTACTCAAAGTAGATGCCCAAGATGCAGCCAAACGTAAAAGTCAGTGGCAAAAAATCTGGTATCACCATAAATACAGTATGTCATTTGATTTCTCAAGCGACCCTTATCGACGATGGTTATGGCCCCAAACGCCGCCATTTGATGACTGGCATGAACAGTTTGGCCCCTTATATCAGCCTATGGTGGATTGCATTAAGTTGGTGAAGCATGCCTAATCTAGACTTAGTCAATCTACCCCTGCAAGGCCGCCACCTTATTGAAGCAAGTGCGGGCACGGGCAAAACCTATAGCATTACACGCATTTATTTACGGTTGTTGATTGAAAAACAAATCCCCGTAGAACAAATATTGATAATGACCTATACCCGAGCGGCCACGCAAGAGCTGCGCGGTCGTATAGAGGAAAGCTTGCGAGATGCGCAGGGCAATTGGGGTAAGCATAAGGATGAGTTTTGGCAGCATCTCTACCAACACACCCAAGCTAAACAAGCAAAGCTGTTGTTGCACCAAGCGCTTCTCAATTTAGATCAAGCGGCCATCTTTACCATCCATGGATTTTGTGGTCGTGCCCTAGAACAGCATGCCTTTGCTAGCCAGACAGGCCTGGAACTAGTGCTTGAGGCCAACACCCAAGACCTTGCCTTTACCGCATTGCAAGATTGGTTGCGGGTGGCGATGCATCAGCCAAAGTTATATAGCCAGCTAGAGCAGCAAGGCTGGCACACTCCTAAAGGTTTTTGGGACGCCTTCAGTGGGGCTTTATTAAGCCAAACACCTGTTTTTTGCGCTTCTGCGGACGCTTGGCATCACGCTTGGCACACCAATAAAATGCAAGTGCGGCAAAGCTTGCTTGAGTTAGAAGCACAAATGATTCAAGCCACAATGTCAGACCCTAAAACAAAACAGGCAAGATTACCCCAGTGGCAAGGTTTGCTGAATTGGCTTGGCACTTTTGAATTTGGCGAAGCGCAAAAAGATCATTTGGCCTGCTTAAGTGGAGCTAGGCTTAGTAAAACTCCGGAGCTAAAACCTGTCATTAAAGCCTTATCTGTGCGCATAAATAATGAAAGCTTTAAGAAAAACTATGCCGTATACGCACAGCAATGTGCACTGGGGCAAGACATCTTAGTTGCTGTCAATGTGATAAGAGAATCCTATAAAAAAGCAAAACAAAAACAACAGGTTATGGAGTTTGATGATCTGGTAAGGCGCTTGTGCGAATGTATAATTAAGCCTGAAAACACAGCCCTTGTGGATGCCCTTAGAGCCGCTTATCCGGTGGCTTTAGTGGATGAATTTCAAGATACGGACGGGCATCAATACGCCATTTTAAATCGTTTGTATGAGCCTGTAGGTGATACTGCATTATTTATGATTGGCGACCCAAAACAAGCTATTTATGGCTTTAGAGGCGGTGACATACATACCTATTTACATGCCGCACAAGCCACCGATTACCGCTGGCATATGGACACCAATTGGCGCTCTAGCCATGCCATGGTAGCCGCTTACAACCGTTTGTTTTTAACAGCCCATGAGCATAATTTATTGGGTCACGGCATAGATTATGCGGCTGTAAAAGCCAGTGCTTTTGCCACTGCCAATGAGGATCATAACCCTAAAGCAAGCGGTGTGGCTTTGTCGTATGTTTGGTTACCCACACAAATACTCACTAATGAACGCAAATACCAGCACATTGCAAACTGGTGTGTGGGCCAAGTGCAAACTATTTTGCAGCAAGGGCATTTTAAAGCCTGCGATATTGCTTTGTTAGTGCGCGGGGCAAGTGAGGCTCAAGCCTTGCAAAAAGCCTTGCAAAAAGCCCAGTTGCAAAGCGTTTACATAAGCGATCGTAGTAGTGTGTATAAAAGTGAGCAGGCCATTGAGCTGCTACGGTTGCTTAATGGCATATTACATTGCGAAGACCAAAGGCAGCTTGTGCGCGCTGCCAGTACCCACTTATGGGGTGGCACTGTGTCCTTGTTGGATAAGCTTTCATGCAGTGACCGCTATTTGATAGAAGTAAGAAGCCAAATGATGCAAATGCGCACACTATGGCTACAACAAGGTGCCATGGTACTTATTGTCAGGTTACTAAAACAGCGTGCTGTGCCGCCTGCCCACAACACAGAGCGCTATTTAACCAACATGGTGCAATTGGCCGAGTTATTACAAAAGGCATCAAACCAGGCCAGCTGCGCATTACTTCTAGTGGAGTGGCTACAGCAGCAGTGTGATGGCGATCAAGCCGATGCCAGTGCTGAATTAAGGCTAGAAAGCGATGCCAAGTTGATACAAATTGTGACCCAGCATGGCTCTAAAGGCCTAGAATACCCCGTAGTATTTATTCCCTTTGCGAGCCAGGCAAAAGACCCTCTTAAGCGAGGTAAGAAAAAATCTGTTCTATTCTCTTATTATCACCCAAAAGAGCAGTGCCAAGCGTTGATGATAGGGCCAGACCCTTTAGTGAATGAACAAACTACAAAGGCGGCTTATGAAGAGTCGTTAAGGTTGTTATATGTCGCCATCACCCGCGCCCAATACCAGTGTTACATTCCAGTCAGTGACTTTCAAAATAGTCATTTGTCGCCTTTGGGGCAAGTGATCTTTGGGGGGTGTGATGAGCATGAGCGTCCTACCTGGCCTGAAGCTTTGGCGCCATTGACTGATGCTTTAGACACGCAAGTCTTGTGTGTGGATGAAGATCAATTACAAGACTTTGGGCCTGTGGATACAGGGGTAAGGCTTATTGAAACACAAGGGTTAACCACGCAAGAGTTTACTGGGCATATCGATGCTAATAACCATTTGTTATCTTACAGTGCGTTGGTGCGAAAACTTAGCTATGGCGTTTTGCCACAACAAAGCAGTGTGAAAGATCGAGGAGATGGCAGCACAGCCTTAGTTGAGCCTTTTGAAACAATAACGTCTGATGAATTACGTTTTACGCTAGCAAAGGGCAAAAATAGTGGTTTGTTGTTACACGATATTTTAGAACAGGTGGATTTTGCTAAGCCAAACTGGGCTCATGCTATGGAAGTGCCTTTGGCCAAATACCATACGATGGTGGGCATAGATGCAGATGACACTGACAAGAGGAGGCGCTTGCAAAAGTGGCTAGAAGAATGTTTGCTTGCTCACTTACCACCACTTGCCCCACCAGAAGACATGGGCCTACAAGGACAAAATGCGTGTAGCTTGGGGCAGTTGTTACCCCATCAAACGTTAAGAGAAACGGAGTTTTATTTTCCCTTACAACACGCAAAGCAAGCAACTTTAGCAAGTATCTTAAGCTCACACAGGCAAGGCGCACCTACTGCACTCCCTACGTATCCTGTGTTACATGGCATGATGCATGGTTTTATAGACTTAGTGTTTGAGCATGATGGGCGTTTTTTTGTGGCTGATTATAAGTCCAATCACTTAGGTGACAACCTTGAAAACTACAACCATCAAGCCATGCTTGTGGCCAACCAAAACCATTATTATGACCTGCAATATTTAATATATAGCCTAGCCCTCCACCGCTACTTAGGCCAAAGAGTGCCTAATTACACAGTGCAGCAACATTTTGGTGGCGTGTATTATTTATATCTTAGAGGCATGTCACCCTATAGTGACACCGGTGTATTTGCTCAAAGCATTACGGTAGATGAGCTTAATCAGCTGGATCAATTGTTTGCAGGAGATGCCAAATGATGGTTTCAAAAGCGCAGCTGCACACCCATTACACAGGTCTAGAAGCGGTAGATGTGTTTTTAGCCAAGGCCTTGTGTGAAAGCTTAAGCAGCCAAAGTGGCGTGCTGCAACATCTGATCATGGCTTTAAGCAAAGCCTTACGAGCCGGTCACACTTGCCTGCCTTTGGCTGATATATCTGGACAAACCTATTGGTCTTGCGCTGTGGATTTGAGTCTTGATTCCAGCGCTAATGACGACATAGACTTAAAATCAGGTTATACGTTTGGTACATTTGAAGAGCTTTTAGAGTGTGTTCAAGGTTATCCCATCACTTCAAACCATAGTGCACCTTTGGTATTTGAGCACGGCCTGTTGTATTTGCGAAGATACTGGCACTATGAGCAAAAGGTGGCAAAACACTTTTTACACCGTATGTCCAAACGTGCATTATCACCGCAGCAACAAGTGCTGGCTGACACAGTGTTGGCACAACTGTTTACTGCGCAATCCCAAGTAGACTGGCAAGCCCAAGCGGTGAAAGATGCTTTGGAGTGCCAGCTCAGTGTGATTTCTGGTGGTCCAGGCACAGGTAAAACCTATACCGTTGCTCGTCTTTTGGTGGCTTTGCAAGCCGTAAGCGTCACGCCGTTAACCATTGCCATGGCGGCACCCACAGGTAAAGCAAAGCAGCGCCTAGTAGAGTCTATTAATGCCGCCAAAGCGCAATTACTCAGCCAAGGCATCAACAATACCCTCATCAATAGCCTGCCAGACACTGCCCATACATTGCATGGCTTATTGGGAGTGCGCCCTAATAGCCACGTTGCTAAGTACCACCAGGGAAATACCTTACCCATTGATTTGTTGCTGGTGGATGAAGTGTCTATGGTGGATTTACCGATGATGGCGCGTTTGTTAGACGCTCTTCCAGGCCATTGTAAGCTCGTGCTGGTGGGAGATGCTCAACAATTACCCTCTGTAGCGGCAGGCTCTATTTTGGCGGATATTCCCTCAAGTTTTATCAGCTACCTGCATAAAAGCCATCGTTTTGACGGCCAAGGTGGTATTGGTTTATTAGCTAATCAGGTTATGCATAATCAGGCACAAGAAAGCTTTGAAGTATTGTCAGACCATAAAGACCTGCACTTGATTACAGATGAGCACTTTGAGCCTTGGCTTGCGCAAATGTGCGATGAATACTTTATACCTATGCTCAAAGCAACCTCTTTGGATGAAGCCTTTGTCTGTTTAAACCAATTTAGAATACTAGCAGCAACCCGCCAAGGCGACTTGGGTGTAGAAGGCCTGAATGAACAGGTCGAGCGTTTGCTTAGTAGGCGTTTGTCACAAGTTAGGCTAGGGCAAAATTACCATGGCAAACCTGTGATGGTGACTAAAAATCATCATGGGTTAGGTTTGTTTAATGGTGATGTTGGTATTGTATGGGCACAAGATGACGGCCAGCTAAATGCCTGTTTTTTGCAGTCTGAAATAGTGCGCAAAGTAAACGTGGGCCTGTTACAAGATTTAGAAACAGTGTATGCCATGACTATTCATAAAACCCAAGGCTCAGAGTTTGAGCATGTGGCGCTTATTGTGGCCCCCCAAGCGCAGCGTTTGTTGTCCTCTGCGTTACTTTATACGGCCATCACTCGTGCCAAGGTAACCTGTAGTATTAAAGTAGACCCATCAGTGTGGAGCAAAGCGGTGAGCCATAAAACCAAGCGCTGGTCTGGGCTCTATGGACTGCTTAATAAAGATACTTAGTTGCAGATGTTATTACCATCAATTGTCCTTGCTCGACTTTGATCTTAGCCCTTATCTTATCCCTCACATTAGCCCTTTAAAAGTGCGCCTATCGTCCCCATCAAACAAGGGTGAATATTCATCCAATAGCCGTAAGTAAAACCTATGACACACGCTTTAGAAATTAATCAGTTACACAAAATATATGACAATGGTTTTGAGGCACTTAAAGGCATTAGTTTAAAAGTAGAACAAGGCGATTTTTTTGCTTTGCTAGGCCCCAACGGGGCAGGTAAATCCACCACCTTAGGTGTGGTGTCGTCACTGGTGAATAAAACATCAGGTACAGTGAGTGTGTTTGGTTATGATCTGGACACCCAGGTAAGTCAAGCGAAATGTATGATGGGCGTAGTGCCGCAAGAATTTAACTTCAACATGTTTGAAAAGGTCGCAGATGTGGTGGTGCAGCAAGCTGGTTACTACGGCATTCCCCGTATTGAAGCCCTTAAACGCACAGAGCAATTGCTTAAGCAGCTAGGCCTATGGGACAAGCGTAAAGAAGCCTCTCGTAATTTATCCGGCGGTATGAAACGTCGCCTGATGATTGCTCGGGCGTTAGTGCACAAACCCAAACTCCTTATACTAGATGAGCCTACAGCAGGCGTAGACATAGAGCTTCGACGTTCTATGTGGGAATTTCTTACCCGTATCAATGAGCAGGGCACTACTATTATTCTCACGACGCATTATTTAGAAGAAGCCGAAAATTTGTGCCGCAACATCGCTATTATCGATCAGGGCAAAATCATTAAACACAGTCCCATGAAAGAGCTGTTAAAGACGATTAACACAGAAACCATCGTGCTAGATATACTAGAGCCTTTAGCTACTGCGCCAAAAATAGCCGGCTATAGTGTGTTGTTGGTCGGTGATACGCACTTGGAGGTGACCCTTAACCAAGGGCAAAATATCAATAGCGTGTTTGTAGCCCTATCAAAAACAGGTATTGAGGTGACTAGTATGCGCAACAAAACTAATCGACTCGAAGAACTATTTGTCAATTTAGTCACCAACAACAAGACCGATTTGCAAGGAGTCAGTGCATAATGTCAGCTTATGAAATATACATTGCCTACGCCACTATTGTGCGCAAAGAAATCCAGCGCTTTATGCGCATTTGGGTGCAAACCTTATTACCACCCTCTATCATCATGGTGCTGTATTTTATTATTTTTGGTAATTTAATCGGCAGCCGTATAGGGCAAATGGGTGGTTTTGACTATATGCAGTTTATTGTGCCAGGGCTTATTATGATGTCGGTCATTAGTAACTCCTATGGCAATGTGGTGTCTTCTTTTTATAGCACTAAATATCAAGGTAGCCTAGAAGAAATGCTGGTGTCGCCTATGCCTAACTGGGTGATTTTGGCAGGCTATGTGACTGGTGGAGTGGCCCGTGGTTTGGCTGTGGGTACGATAGTGACGTGTTTGTCGTTATTTTTTACCCAGCTTGACGTGTATAACCTAGGTATCATCGTGTTGGTGGTGCTGATGACCTCCATTCTTTTTAGTTTGGGTGGCTTTATTAACGCCGTATTTGCCAACAGTTTTGATGACATTGCTATAGTGCCCACCTTTATTCTCACTCCCTTAACCTATTTAGGCGGGGTGTTTTATTCCATAGATCTACTGCCAGATTTTTGGGCGGGAGTGTCACAACTCAACCCTATTTTGTATATGGTGAATGCGTTTAGATTTGGAATCTTAGGGGTGTCTGACATTCCCGTAAGCTATTCACTTATTGTGATAGGTGGATTTATTGTGGGCTTATTTAGCTACTGCATGCACTTATTAAATACAGGTAAGGGCATTCGCAAATAGTTGTTTTTGCCTTGGAGAAAAAGATGCAACAAAAAGACTTTATAGAGGCCTCACCCTTGGGTGAGGTAAGTACTTATGTCACTCAATATGCGCCGGAATTATTATTTCCTATTCCGCGTAATACCCCTTGGCAGCCAGGATTTGCATCACGGCCCTTTTATGGCATAGATGTTTGGAATGCCTTTGAAGTGTCTTGGTTAAATGAAAAAGGTTTGCCACAGATGGTGGTGGCCGAATTTAGAATACCTGCTGATAGCCCTTATATCATTGAAAGTAAGTCGTTTAAGCTTTATCTAAATTCATTTAATCAAACCATAATGGAAAATGCTTCGAAAGTACAAGAGCACATAGTGGCTGATTTATCTGGCGCAGCAGGAGCGGATGTACAAGTGACTTTGTATGGCTTGGATCAAATGGCCATGCCCGTGTTACCTGTGCCAGGGGCAAGTATTGATGATCAGGATATCCAGATCACCACCTACCAGCCAGATGCAAGTTTGTTATCCTCTAATGTAACAGCCTATAGAACAGAAATATTGCACAGCAACCTGCTCAAAAGTAACTGCCCTGTGACAGGTCAGCCAGACTGGGCCACTTTAGTCATAGAGTATGAAGGCCCAACGATTGATAGGGCAGGGTTACTGGCGTATGTGGTGTCTTATCGCGAACATGGTGACTTTCACGAGCAATGTGTTGAACAGATTTTTCTAGATATAAAAGCCCAATGTAAACCCGGACAGCTTACTGTGTATGCACGTTATGTAAGACGTGGTGGTTTGGATATCAACCCCTATCGGTCTACTCGCCCTGTGTTGCCTCGCAATCACCGCACTCAGCGCCAATAGACATAACATAAGCACCTAGAGACACTATTATGGAATTATTACACGGCTTACTTAATCGCGTATCGGTGCAAAGGCTACAAGCACCGGCACCTTCAAAGGCGCAGCTAGAGCTGATGTTGCAGGCGGCTTTAAGGGCGCCAGACCATGGAAATCTTAAACCTTGGCGTGCTGTGATGGTGGAAGGCGCAGGCCTAGATAAGCTTGGGCAACTACTGCATCAAGCACAGCTTGAGCGTAGCCCAGACAGTGATGCACAAACACTTGAAAGGTGTCTTAACATGCCTCACCGTGCACCCAGCATATTGGTATTAATCGCCAGTCCTAAAGCGCACCCTAAAGTGCCAACGGCAGAACAAGTGCAAGCGACAGCTGCTGCAGGCCACGCTATTTTGCTGGCCGCTTATGCACAGGGTATTGGCGCTGTATGGCGCACAGGTTGGGTAGTGACTAACCCCACTATCAAGCAAGCCTTTGACCTGCAAGAAGGTGAACAGATGATCGGTATGATTTATATGGGCACCCCTTGTATAGCACTCAAATCTGCGCCTGTAGTTAACAGCCAAGCATTCCTTAAGCATTGGCATTAATGCATTGAATTTCATTGCTTTTTATCCTTTAAAAGCATAGAATCTGCGCCTTCAAATGGTGAGGTGTCCGAGTGGCCGAAGGAGCACGCCTGGAAAGTGTGTGTACCGCAAGGTACCGAGGGTTCGAATCCCTCTCTCACCGCCAAATTCCCCTGAGGATCCTCAGGTAACTCCTTGAAATGTCTATTAAAACCCACTGAATCCAACTGTGACGGTAGACATTTATGAGGGCATAAATTCCCCCTAAGTATTCAGCGTACACCTACCTAAAAGGTGGTTACTATTACTTTTCTCGTGCTATTCCTGCAGATTTAACACGTTATAACAGTAAGCCTCGTGTTATCCAGTCCCTGCGAACGTCAAATCCTCGACATGCATTGCATTCATCGAGCATATTGCCTGTGCGTTTGGAAGACTCTAAGGTTGAGGAATATCGAGCCTCCTTGTGCTCACTGATTGACCAGAGAACACC
>JAIBDW010000012.1 GCA_024686035.1 Oceanospirillaceae bacterium | reverse complement strand
TACACACAAGAAGAGTTGCAATCCACGCAACAAGAACAAGCAAGGCAAACCCAAGCAGCCCAGCAGCTAAAGCTAGACAGGGAAGCCAAGGAAGCCAAGGAAGCCAAAGAAGCCAAAGAAGCCAAAGAAGCCAAAGAGGCCAAAGAAGCCAAAGAAGCTAAACAGGCCGAGTTGGCTGACAAGGCTGAAGAACTTAGACAAACTAAAAGTACGCCCAAGGCCCTGCCACCAGTGCAAAAGAAGTCTAGCCAGTGGTTAACCACTGAACATATCATACTGTCGTTGTTTATGCTTGGTGTGTGTCTTTTGGGGGTTCTATGGTGGGCTGTTACACCTGCTAAAAAAGCATCTAAAGCCAAGCCAAAAATAACCCAAGAAGAAGCTCGCTCGAGAGCTACAGATAAGGCTCTAAATACACCGATTAATGTGCCTAGCGCTAGCTTATCTAACGACGTAAATGACCTGCTCACAGGCCACGGGCCTATGCCTAATGAGGCTGATGAACCGGTAGAATACTTGTCTGTCGAGGCGCAGATGGATACTAAGCTGTTTTTGGCCTCTAGTTACAACGACATGGGCGAAGTGCAAACAGCCATAGACATCCTCCAAGAAGTAATTGATAAGGGTAATGCCGGCCAACAAGCTCAGGCTCATGTTTTATTATCTACTATCAACCAAGTTTGAAGTTATATGACCACACCATTTAAACCATCCCCTTGTGAATTTTTAGCACAAGGTCAGCAGCGTGTCGCTCTAGGGATTGCCTATAATGGCCGCCATTACCACGGTTGGCAGCGTCAACCTCATGGCCACATTAGTGTGCAAGAAAGGCTAGAAGACGCCCTGAGTTTAGTGGCAAATGAACAGATAAAGGTGATCTGTGCAGGGCGCACTGATGCAGGTGTTCATGCTAGTGCACAAGTGGTGCATTTTGATACTTTTGCAAAAAGGCCGCTGCGAGCTTGGACTCATGGTGGCAATATGAATTTGCCAGATGATGTGGCTGTGCAGTGGGCTCATCCGGTCGATGAGAAGTTTCATGCGCGCTTTAGTGCCACAGCACGCCAATATCGTTATGTCATTTATAATCATCCCATGCGTCCGGCGCTCATGGACAAAGAGGTCAGCTGGAATTACCGACCTTTAAATAGTGACACTATGCAAAGGGCTGCTGATTATTTGCTAGGTACCCATGACTTTAGCTCATTTCGCGCAGCCTCCTGTCAGGCTAATAATCCCATCCGCACCCTGCACCATTTTAAAGTAGTATGTGCAGGTGATTATATCGTTTTAGATGTGCGAGCTAATGCATTTTTACATCATATGATTCGAAATTTGGCAGGTTTGTTGATGAAAATTGGCACTGGGGAGGCACCGCCACAATGGGCTTTGGAAGTGTTGCTGGCCAAAGATCGCCGCGCTAGCGCAGCAACAGCTGCGCCTTATGGTTTGTATTTTGTCAATGCCGAGTATGATGATGTTTTCGGGTTGCCTCAAGCGCCTTTGGGGCCGCATTTTCTTGCACCATGGATAAATGCTTAAAAGAGTGTAATAAAGGCTGTAGATTGTGCACCAAAATGGATATTATCTGATACCATTAGACTTATCCAATACATCTTCTTTGATAAATAGCTGCGACTTATTGTGACTCAACCCCGCGTTAAAATATGTGGCCTTCGCCAAGCAAGTGATGCCGTTTTTGCTGCTCAAAAAGGCGTGGATGCCATAGGCCTGGTATTTTATCCACCAAGCCCGCGATCAGTTGATATGGCCACTGCAAAAGAGATCGCTCAGGCTTTACCTCCTTTTGTATCCTGCGTAGGTTTATTTGTTGACGCTACTGCTTCGCAGATTGATAAAGTTCTGTCTCAAGTTCCACTGTCTTTATTGCAGTTTCACGGTGATGAATCACCAGAATTTTGCGACCAGTTTCAACTGCCATGGATTAAAGCCGTGAGAATGCGTCCAAACATTGATTTACATCAGCAAAGGCAACACTACAAAGGCGCACAAGGCTTATTGTTAGATGCCTATAAGCCCGGCGTACCAGGTGGTACAGGCGACCAGTTTGATTGGCACAGAATTCCCGCCGATATTGCTGAAGATGTAGTTCTAGCAGGCGGCATTGATTGCTACAATGTCCAGCAGGCTATACGGCAGGTTAATCCTTGGGCAATCGATGTAAGCGGTGGCGTTGAAAGCGACAAAGGTGTTAAAGATCGTGCTAAAATTACAGCATTTATGGGCCAAGCAAAGCCTAACTTATTTAATTTGCCTTCAAAATTACTAAACCATGTTGAAATAAAAGGAACTCCAAGTGACTAACGCAACATCATTGCCAGACGCTGATGGCCATTTCGGCCCATATGGCGGACGTTTTGTATCAGAAACCCTCTTCGCAGCTTTAGATGACCTGCGTGATACTTATGAGCGTTTATGGCAAAGTCCTAAGTTTCAGGCCGAATTTGATTTAGACATGGCGCATTATGTTGGCCGCCCATCACCTTTGTATCTTGCTAAACGTCTGACGCAAAAGTACGGTGGGGCACAAATCTACCTTAAACGCGAAGATTTGAACCACACGGGTGCACACAAGATCAATAACACCATTGGGCAAGCACTGTTGGCTAAACATATGGGTAAACCTCGTATTATTGCTGAAACAGGTGCAGGGCAGCATGGCGTTGCCAGTGCTACTGTGGCGGCACGTTTAGGTTTAGAGTGTGTCGTTTACATGGGTGTTGAAGATATCCGTCGACAAGCCCAGAACGTATACCGCATGAAACTTTTAGGTGCGAAGGTTGTGGGTGTTACTTCGGGTACACAAACGCTCAAAGATGCACTTAATGAAGCGATGCGTGATTGGGTCACCAATGTAGACAATACATACTATATTATTGGCACCGCCGCAGGCCCACACCCTTACCCTAAGTTGGTGCGTGATTTCCAAAGTATCATCGGTCGAGAAGCCCGTCGTCAAAGCCTTGAGCAAACAGGTAAGTTACCTGATGCAGTGGTGGCTTGTGTTGGTGGTGGTTCAAACGCTATTGGTATTTTCCACCCCTTTATCGATGATAAAGACGTGCGTCTTATCGGCGTGGAAGCAGGTGGTAAGGGTTTAGAGACTGGTGAGCATGCCGCACCTTTGAGTGATGGCACACCAGGCGTACTTCATGGCAATCGCACCTATTTAATGAGTGACGACAATGGCCAGATTTTAGGCACCCATTCAGTTTCTGCTGGTTTGGATTACCCTGGTGTTGGGCCAGAGCACTCTTACCTAAAGGACATTGGCCGTGCTGAATATGTCGCCGCTACAGATGATGAAGCGCTCCACTCTTTTAGGGAGCTATGCTTGCTAGAAGGTATTATTCCAGCGCTTGAATCAAGCCATGCAGTGGCTTATGCCTGCAAAATGGCTTCGCAAATGCGTCCAGATCAAACCATCGTGGTTAACTTGTCTGGCCGTGGTGATAAAGATATGCAAACCGTCGCTGATATCGACGGTATTGAAGTTTAAGGAAATATATAATGAGTCGTATTAAAACTTGTTTTGATGGACTAAAGGCGCAAGGTCGCCAAGCCCTAATCCCATACGTGACTGCGGGCGACCCAAACCCACAAGTGACTGTTGGATTAATGCACCAAATGGTGTCTGCTGGTGCTGATCTTATAGAACTTGGTATTCCGTTCTCTGACCCTATGGCCGATGGCCCGGTGATTCAATTAGCCTGTGAGAGAGCCTTGTCTCATAACACATCTCTGGCTATGATTTTGGCTATGGTGGCAGAATTTAGACAGCAAAACGACACGACACCAGTGGTGTTAATGGGCTATTTAAATACTGTAGAAAAGATGGGCTATGACGTCTTTGTAGCTGCAGCTAAAAAAGTAGATCTAGATGGTGTTTTATTGGTAGATCTACCTCCAGAAGAAAGTGCAGATTTTGCCAGAAAGCTTCGTCAAGAAGATTTAGACGCCATCTTCCTCATTACGCCTACCACAACAGAAGAGCGGATTGAGAAAATTTGTGCAGTAGGCAGTGGATACCTTTACTACGTATCATTAAAAGGGGTCACAGGTGGCGCATCAATAGATACTGTTGAAGTGGCAAAAAAGCTAGACTTGGTAAAGCAGCATACGCAGTTGCCGCTTGGTGTAGGTTTTGGTATCAAGGATGCAGCTTCGGCGGCTAGAGTATCTCAAATAGCAGATGGGGTTGTGGTAGGCAGTGTCCTTGTTAACGCCCTTGGTGATAATGCGAGTAATCCAGAAAAAGGATGTGCTCAGGTTGTTTCCACTTTGCTAGAAATGCGTCAAGCTATGGACGCAACTGTTTAGTACATTTCATTAGATCAACACCGTGGTCATAGGTCACGATGGGAGAAGCAATGAGTAGCTGGTTAGATAAAATTGTACCTGCGGGTATTTTGACCAACCTTGGTAACAAAGACCGACGTAGCAATATTCCTGAAGGTGTATGGAAAAAATGCCCTAAATGTGCCGCCGCGTTGTATAAGCCTGAGTTGGAAAAAAACTTAGAGGTGTGTACTAAGTGTCAACATCACATGCGAGTTCCTGCAAGGGATCGTTTGACCATGTTTTTGGATGCTCACTCCACAACAGAAATTGCCGCAGAAATAGAACCAGTTGATAAGCTAAAGTTTAAAGACGTTAAAAAATATAAAGATCGCATAGCTGCGGCCCAAAAAGCCACAGAAGAAAAAGATGCTTTAGTGGCGATGAAGGGTAAGTTATTAGGCCTTGAGGTAGTTGCGGTCGCCTTTGAGTTTAACTTTTTAGGTGGCTCTATGGGCGCTGTCGTTGGCGAACGTTTTGTGCGAGCTGCAAATGTGAGTATGGAACAGGGTATTCCACTAGTGTGCTTCTCAGCTTCAGGTGGTGCTCGTATGCAAGAAGCCCTCACTTCGTTATTTCAAATGGCTAAAACCAGCGCCGCTTTAGAAAAGCTAAAACAACAAGGCGTGCCCTATGTTTCGGTGCTTACAGACCCCGTTTATGGTGGTGTATCAGCAAGTTTGGCGATGCTTGGGGACTTGAATATCGCCGAACCAGGTGCGCGGATGGGCTTCGCTGGACCTCGTGTAATAGAGCAAACAGTGCGTGAAACCCTACCAGAAGGCTTTCAAAAGAGTGAGTTTTTGTTAGAACATGGTGCGATTGATATGATCGTTTCCAGACATGATATGCGTGCGACAGTGGCTCGCTTGCTAGCTGCTATGACTCAAAAGCCTGCACCTGTGATTGAAGCCTAACCTTTATGTCACAAACACTATCCTTTAACCGAGTCAGTGATTGGCTGTTTTGGTTGGAGCAGCAGCACCCAAACCATGAAATTGACATGGGTCTTGACCGCATTTCACAAGTGTCTAAGCGCTTGCTGAAAGACGCACCTATTGCCAAACAAGTGATTACGGTAGCAGGTACAAATGGCAAAGGCTCTACGGTGGCTTTTTTAACCTCTATTTTAGAGCAGGCTGGATTATCTTACGCCAGCCTAACCTCTCCTCATTTTATACATTTCAATGAGCGCATACAGTTTCAGGGAAAGCCGGTAAATGACGCGGCTTTATGTGCTAGCTTTGAGCGGGTTAATAAAGCCCGTTATGATTCTAACGGATTAGCCACACAACTGACTTATTTTGAATTTAACGCCTTGTTGGCTTTTGACCTTATGCAACGGGCAAATATAGATGTTGCTGTGCTAGAGATAGGCTTAGGTGGCCGTTTAGATGCAGTTAATCTGATTGATGCCGATGTGGCTATTGTTACAAGTATTGCCATTGACCATGTGGATTGGTTGGGTGATAACATAGATCTCATTGGACGTGAAAAGGCCGGTATATTCCGGGCTCATAAACCGGCGATTGTTGGTGCAGTTGCAGATGCTGTGGATTGCCCCTCTTCTGTCGTTGAGTATGCCCAACAAATTAATGCGCAGTGCTTTCAAAACGGTATAGACTTTAAGGTTGAAAATAACATTTGGACTAACCCCCAAGGATTAGTTATTGAGTTACCCCAATCCAATTTGCCACCAATGAATATGGCCGCTGTAGTGCAAGCGGTTAATTGTATAAGCTTTGATATCAAACCTTGTGACATTATTTCAGGTTTAGACAAGGCTCGTTTAATAGGTCGCTTCCAAAGACTCCAGTGGCAAGACAAGCAGGTTATTTTAGATGTGGCTCACAACCCTCATGCGGCTAAAAATTTAGCTGCTACATTAGCGTTTGAGGCATGTGAAGGCAAAACCATCGCTGTGTTGGCGATGCTAGGCGATAAAGACTACAAAAAAGTGATTGAAGCGTTAAAAGATAGCTTTGATGTATGGATGTTAGCGACAAGTGAGGGTGTCCGTGGTCTATCAGGCCAAGTGCTTGCCCAACAAGTTGCAAGTAATGGCGTTAGCGCAAACCAAATGGCTGTTTTTAACACACCGCGTGAGGCCTTCGTTGACGCGCTTAAGATCGCATCTGTAAATGACAGAATAATAGTGTTTGGCTCATTTGTAACAGTTGGTGAAATATTAACTTTAACTCAAGCCAAGTGATGGTAATGAAGGGAAAATACTAATGGAGGCAACAGTGAAACAT
Source organism: Oceanospirillaceae bacterium (assembly GCA_024686035.1). Classification (GTDB taxonomy): domain Bacteria; phylum Pseudomonadota; class Gammaproteobacteria; order Pseudomonadales; family Balneatricaceae; genus Njordibacter. The sequence goes on along the minus strand of JAIBDW010000012.1, from coordinate 30,148 downwards.
CGCATAGTAGGAAGTTTAATGCTGTTAAGTCTGGCTGTGATTATTTTACCATTTTTTTTAGATGGCGCTGGTATAGAAAGCTACCAAGCGACTCAAAAACAACCACAAGTGCCCGCTAACGTTTTTGAGTCAACAGATGGCGCATTAGCTACGGGTGTTGATTTAACGCTTGACCCAAGTGACACGCAAGTGATTGAGTTAAGTCCAATTGCCCTGACAAAGGATTCATCGCCTGCAGCGGCAAATGTGGTCAAGCCTACAGCTGCCCAAACAGATCAAGTGAAAACAGCGACACCTGCAGTTAAACCTGCATCGAAGGTTGTTAAAGCTAAAGCTACGCAAGATGATAGCCTATTAAACCCACAAGGGTTGCCCAATGGCTGGGCAGTTCAACTGGGTAGCTTTGGTAATCAATCTAATGCGGTGCGCTTAAAAGATAAATTGATTAAAGCAGGTTTTGCTGCTTATATCATACCCAAAGATACGTTATTTAAAGTGCTGGTAGGCCCAGAGCTGAGTAGAGCCAAGGCTGAAGCCTTAAAAAAACAATTGGATGCCAAGTTCCAAATGAACAGTTTAGTTATCTTATATGAAGTTATAAAGCCCTAATACATGGCGCACGTTGCTTAGTTAGTTAGCCATTTTATTGTTTCGTTAATCAAGGTTGTATATGGAAAGCCTCAACGTTTTTGACTGGATCCTCGTTGCTATTATCAGTGTTTCTTGCATATTTGGATTACTACGTGGTTTTGTTAAGGAACTTTTGTCATTAGCTAGCTGGGTCGCTGCTTTTTTTGTGGCTAGATTGTTTTCTTTTAAACTAAGCAATTTCATGGTGGACTGGATAGATCAGCCTCAATTTCGTTTGATCGCAGCGTTTGCTATTTTATTCGCTGCCACCCTAGTGGTAGGCGCTTTGATTAATAATGTTTTTTCTCGTCTAGTGTCTGCTACTGGCTTATCAGGCACCGACCGTTTGTTTGGTATGGTGTTTGGTATTGTTCGTGGCGGCTTGTTGGTTATTGTTTTGGTTTCGTTATTATCGCTAACGCCCGTAAGCAACGACCAATGGTGGCAAAGTTCTTTGATTATTCCTCACTTTATCTTGGTAGATGAGTGGTCCTATAAAATGTCTAGCAGTGCTTCTGGCTTGCTGGATATGTTTCCGCCAACGCTATAATAGCGTTGCAACGAGGGTTTAAGCATGTGTGGTATCGTTGGTATTGTTGCCAAGTCTTACGTTAATCAGGAAATCTATGATGCCCTGACTTTTTTACAACACCGTGGCCAGGATGCTGCAGGTATGGTGACTTGCCACGAGGGCAAGTTTTTTCTACGTAAGGATAATGGTTTAGTACGAGACGTATTTCGAACTCGCCATATGCGCCGTTTAGTGGGTAACATGGGTATTGGCCATGTCCGTTATCCCACTGCTGGTAGCTCTAGCGCTGCTGAAGCACAGCCTTTTTACGTGAACTCTCCTTATGGCATTGCTTTGGCCCATAATGGTAATTTAACTAATGCTGCGCAGCTTTCTGAAAGTATTTTTAGATCTGACTTACGTCATGTGAATACAAACTCAGATTCTGAAGTATTGCTTAACGTGTTTGCTCACGAACTTCAGCGTATAGGCCAGTTAGTGCCTAGTGAAGAAGACATCTTTTATGCAGTGCGTCAGGTTCACCGACGCTGTAAAGGTGGTTATGCAGTGATTGCCATGATCACAGGCATTGGCATCGTAGGCATGCGTGACCCATTTGGTATCCGGCCTTTATGTTATGGCACGCGTGAGTCTGAACAGGGCACAGAATATATGGTCGCATCAGAAAGTGTGGCGCTAGATTCTGCAGGTTACACCATGGTTCGTGACTTAGATCCTGGTGAGTGTATTTATATTACTGAAGCAGGTGCTGTATTTACTCGCCAATGTGCCGAAGATCCAATGTTATCGCCTTGTTTGTTTGAGTATGTATATTTAGCTAGACCTGACTCGGTAATGGATGGTATTTCTGTGTATAGAGCGCGCCTGAAAATGGGTGAATATCTAGCCGACAAAATTTTACGAGATTGGCCTGATCATGACATTGATGTGGTGATTCCAATCCCAGACACTAGCCGCACATCAGCGGTGGAGCTTGCTAGCAAGCTTGGGGTGAAGCTACGTGAAGGTTTTATAAAAAATCGCTACATTGGCCGAACATTTATTATGCCAGGGCAAACTCAACGCCAAAAGTCAGTGCGACAAAAGCTTAACCCTATTGAACTTGAGTTTCGTGGTAAGAATGTGTTGCTAATAGATGACTCTATCGTGCGTGGCACTACATCGATGTTGATCATCGAAATGGCACGAGAAATGGGGGCCAAAAAAGTGTACTTCGCATCTGCAGCGCCGGCTGTGCGTTTCCCCAACGTTTATGGTATTGATATGCCATCGGTAGATGAGTTAGTTGCTAATGGCCGCACGGATGAGGAAGTGGGTGAAATTATCGGAGCTGATCGGATGATTTACCAGGATCTACCAGATTTGATTCGGTCAACCCAAGGTGGTGGTAGTGATATTGCTAACTTTGATTGCTCGGTATTTGATGGAAAGTATGTGACAGGTGACGTTGACGAGGCTTATTTGGATAACTTAGAATCTGAGCGTAACGATCAGGCGCAACATAAAATAGATGTAATTGATGATGATGCGTCTATGGCCACTAACATGCAGAGCAATTTGTAGTAATGAAAAAGTACAGCCTTCAAGAGCGCCAACAGCGTCAGAAAGACCACTTAAAAAGTACTGGCTTAGCCACACAGGCTATTAGAGCGGGTAGCATTTCAGGCACAGAGCAAGAGCATAATGAGGCTATTTACGCCACATCTAGCTTTATTTACGGTAGCGCACATGAAGCTGCAACGTGCTTTAGTGGGCAAAGTGAAGGTAATATATACTCTCGCTTCACCAACCCAACCGTGCGCACCTTTGAGCAGCGTATTGCTGCAATGGAAGGCGGCCAAAGAGCTGTTGCTGCAAGCTCAGGCATGGCTGCTTTAACTAGCATTTTTTTGGGCCACCTAAAGCACGGAGATCATATTGTATCTTCATGCAGTATTTTTGGATCTATCGTAGGTTTATTTGATAATGTGCTTGCTAAGCTTGGAATTACCACTACCTATGTGAACCCGGCAGATTACCCAGCATGGGAAAATGCCATTACACCTAATACCAAAGCACTATTTTTAGAATCGCCTTCCAATCCATTGAGTGAAGTGGGTGATATTTCTGCGCTGTCGGCTTTGGCTCACAAGCACCATGCGCTAATGATCGTAGATAATTGCTTTTGCACTCCTATTTTACAAAACCCCTTGGCCTTAGGTGCTGATATTGTCATGCACTCAGCTACAAAATACATTGATGGCCAAGGCCGCTGCGTAGGTGGTGTGGCGATAGGTAGTGATGCACTTATGGAACCGGTATTTGGCTTTTTACGCACGGTTGGCACTAGCATGAGCCCATTTAATGCTTGGGTATTCATTAATGGTTTAGAAACTTTGTCCTTGCGTATGCGCGCACACTGTAATAGTGCATCTAAGCTTGCTCACTGGTTGGAAAGTCACCCGATGGTTGAACGTGTGTACTACACTGGTTTAGAAAGTCATCCACAGCATGAATTGGCCAAAAAACAACAAAGTTTATTTGGTGGTGTGGTGTCATTTGATGTAAAAGGTGACAAAGACACTGCTTGGCGCTGCATTAATGAGACGCAATTATTGTCGATCACAGGTAACTTTGGCGATGCAAAGTCTACCATCACTCATCCAGCATCGACGACTCATTATAGAATGACGCCTGAAGCTCGTGAGTTGGCAGGCATAAAAGACACCCTTATTCGTGTGTCTGTGGGCTTAGAAGATTATCTGGACATTCAAGAAGACTTAGACTTCGCTTTATCACGGTGTTAGTTAGTTAAGCTGACGCTCCATAGAAAATGCGTTCAGGTCTAGGTTGGGTTGAATTTTAGGCCAAAAAAAACCTTATTTTGTGAAAAATAAGGTTTTTCTGGTTATGGCTTAATTAAACGCTTAAGCCATTTGAATTAAGCCACTTCTACTGTTGCAATGACTTTGTCAGCCGCAGTGGTATAGCCGACTAGTTGGTCAAAGTTTAAGTAGCGGTATACTTCACCTGCCATGGTATCTAGTTCATTTGCATACTCTAAATATTCACTAGGCGTAGGCAACTTGCCATTCACACCAGCCACAGCGGCTAGCTCTGCAGAGGCTAAGAACACATTTGCGCCCGTACCCAAGCGGTTAGGGAAATTACGAGTAGATGTAGATACGACGGTAGATTCTTCTGCCACACGAGCTTGGTTGCCCATACACAAAGAACAGCCCGGCATTTCTATTCGAGCACCAGCCTTACCAAATATGTTGTAATATCCTTCTTCAGTTAGTTGTGCTGCGTCCATTTTAGTCGGTGGTGCAATCCACATACGTGTTGGAATGGTGCCGCCGGCTGCTTCTAATAGTTTACCAGCTGCACGGAAGTGACCAATGTTAGTCATACAAGAACCAATGAAAACTTCATCAATTTTTTGTCCCGCAACTGAAGATAAAAGGCGCGCATCATCTGGATCATTGGGTGCACACAAAATAGGTTCAGTGATTTGAGAAACATCAATTTCAAGCACTTCAGCGTATTCTGCATCTTTGTCTGCGCGCATCAAGTGTGGATCAGCCAACCACGCTTCCATGGCTAGAATACGTCGAGCGATCGTACGTTTGTCACCATAACCTTCTGTGATCATCCACTTAAGCATGACGATGTTTGAACGTAGGTATTGAGCTACTGAGTCTTCGCTTAAAGTGATGCTACAACCGGCAGCTGAACGCTCAGCTGAAGCGTCAGACAATTCAAAGGCTTGCTCTACGGTGAGATCTTCCAAACCTTCAATTTCTAGAATACGACCAGAGAACGCATTGATTTTGCCAGATTTTTCAACTGTAAGTAGGCCGTTTTCAATGGCGTAGTATGGAATGGCATGCACAAGATCACGTAAGGTGATGCCTGGATTACGTTTGCCAGTAAAGCGCACTAACACTGATTCTGGCATATCTAATGGCATTACGCCTGTTGCCGCTGCAAAAGCGACCAGGCCAGATCCTGCTGGGAATGAAATACCTAGTGGGAAACGTGTGTGTGAATCTCCACCTGTACCTACTGTGTCTGGCAATAACATGCGGTTAAGCCATGAGTGAATAATGCCATCGCCTGGGCGCAGTGATACACCGCCACGATTCATAATGAAGTCAGGGAGTGTGTGTTGAGTTTGCACATCTACAGGCTTTGGATAAGCTGCGGTGTGACAAAAAGATTGCATGGTTAAGTCAGCAGAGAAACCCAGGCAAGCAAGGTCTTTTAACTCATCACGAGTCATTGGCCCGGTGGTATCTTGTGAGCCTACAGTCGTCATCTTTGGCTCACAATAGGTGCCAGGACGAATGCCTGTAGTACCGCAAGCTTTACCTACCATCTTTTGAGCCAGTGTATAGCCTTTGTTAGAGTCTACTGGTGCCTTTGGTATTTCAAACAAATCAGATGCTTCCATGCCCAAAGCAGTACGAGCACGGTCAGTAAGGCCTCGACCAATGATCAGTGGTATCCGGCCACCGGCTCTTACTTCATCCAACAGTACGTTGGTTTTTAGTTCAAATCGGCTCAGCTCTTGCCCAGTTTCATGGCTACGCACAACACCTTCGTATGGGTATACATCTACCACATCACCCATGTGCATGCCTGATACGTCCATTTCTATGGGCAAAGCACCCGCATCTTCCATAGTGTTAAAGAAGATCGGTGCGATCTGTGAACCAAAGCAAAAGCCACCAGCGCGTTTGTTGGGTACCGCAGGGATGTCATCGCCAAAGAACCATAATACTGAGTTGGTAGCCGATTTACGTGAAGAACCTGTACCTACAACATCACCAACATAAACGATGGGGAAACCCTTGGATTTAATGGCTTCAATTTGCTTTAAAGGCCCTGTAGTGCCATGGTCATCTGGCTCAATACCATCACGCTGCATTTTTAGCATGGCGTTGGCGTGTAGTGGGATGTCTGGACGAGTAAAGGCATCTGGTGCAGGTGACAAATCATCAGTGTTAGTTTCGCCGGTGACTTTAAATACGGTTAAAGTGATTTTTTCTTCAAGAGTACTGCGTGAAGTAAACCATTCGCCGGCCGCCCAAGACTGCATCACTTGCATGGCGTATTTATTGCCAGCTTTGGCTTTTTCGTCAACATCATGGAACGCATCAAACATCAGTAGGGTATGAGATAAGGCGCTCACGGCTGTGGCTGCTAGGTCTTCGTTGTCTAGGCAGGCAATCAAAGCTTGAATATTGTAGCCACCTAGCATGGTGCCTAAAATTTGTGTGGCTTCAATAGGGCTAACCAAAGGCGATGTAACCTCACCTAAAGTGATCGCAGTAAGAAAGCTGGCTTTGACATAAGCCGCTTGGTCAACGCCTGCAGGCACTCGGTTACGGAGTAAATCGACCAATAAAGCTTCTTCGCCTGCAGGTGGGTTTTTCAGTAACTCAACCAGCTGCGCCGTTTGTTCTGGCGATAATGGCTGCGCTGGGATGCCAAGGGCGGCACGCTCAGCAACATGGGTACGATAAGCTTCTAACATGGTATAGCCTCTTTAGACCTTGAATCTTATATGGCGATGATTCAAGGTGCTTTTCAATTGGAACATTAATAACAGTGCTGATAATAGCATAATTGGCTAAATATTTCTAGCTGTTGGATCTATGCGTTACTGCCTGAATAATGCGTAACCCATTGATTATATTTGTAATAATCTATATAGATACAGTGTATTTAAAATTTTTAATCCCCCAATACTATTGGCCAATTCCTAGACGCTATAGAGCTGGGTGGGTACAATGCTAGCTGATTTTTAATTAGCCTTAGGGTAACTTTGTGTCGCTACCAGAAACGTCAGAATTATCAGCATTATCTGAACTAAAACAGTTTTTAGGCTGCAGTACGCCTTCAGTTTGGGTTGAAAAAGCCCTTGAAGAGCAAGATATTTTGCTTATTGACCATGCTCATTGTGAAAAAAAAGCAGCTTCCACCGCAATGCAGCTCATGTTTCGCCACCCAACGCGACCTGATTTATTAACTAAAATGTCTCGCTTAGCTAAAGAAGAGCTCATTCATTTTGAGCAAGTGTGTCGAATTATGCGTCAAAGAGGTGTAGCCTATGACCACCTTGATGCGGGACGATACGTGGGAGGTATGAGGCAGCTAGTGCGCACCCATGAGCCCGCTAAGCTGATGGATACACTGATTATCGGTGCATTTGTTGAAGCAAGGTCATGTGAGCGTTTTGAGTTGCTTATTCCTCATTTAGATAGCGCCTTGGCCAAGTTTTATGCCTCGTTATTAAAGTCTGAAGCAAGGCATTATCAAGACTATTTGAGCTTAGCAAAAAATGTGGCCTTGGAAGAGGGTGGCACGGGTTTGGAAGACTATAAACACCGAATTGCTTTAGTAAGAGATTTGGAAGTGACGCTTATTTGTACCGAGGATGCGCTATTTCGGTTTCATAGTGGCGTACCCCCCATAACCAAAAGCTTGCCATCTAAGGTGGCCGTTTAATGATTAACAAGGATGTAACGCATGATAGACAAGACTATCCAAGCTAACGTATTAATGTTGATTGCGGCGGCGATATGGGGTTTTGCGTTTGTCGCTCAACGAGTAGGCATGGAAACCATGGGGCCTCATTGGTTCAACAGTTTGCGCTTTTTTATTGGTGCGCTGGCTTTGATACCTGTAGTAACATGGATTGATCGTAAAAAAACTAAAGCCTCTAAACAAAAAATGAAGTCGTCTACTAAGACTCTTATGCTGGGTGGCTTGGCTGCAGGTGTTTTATTATTTGTAGGTGCTACGTTCCAGCAAGTGGGTTTGCAATACACTACTGCTGGCAAGGCCGGATTTATTACTGGAATGTATATTTTCTTTGTACCCTTGATTGGCCTTTTTTTCCAAATGAAAACAGGCTTGGGCACATGGTTTGGTGCTGTTATTGCGCTTTGGGGTTTGTATCTTTTAAGCATTAATGACGACTTTTCTTTAAGTAAAGGTGATACGTTGCAACTTATCTGTGCCGTGGCTTTTGCTGGGCACGTATTGATGATTGGTTATCTTGCCTCACGCATGGATGTGGTTAAGCTATCGTTGATTCAGTTTTTTGTAGCAGGCATTCTAGCAATGTTATTGGCGTTATATTTCGAACAATTGTCTTGGGCTATGATTAGTTCAACTGCTGTGCCATTGTTGTTTGCAGGCGTAATGTCAACTGGTATTGCCTACACCCTACAAACAGTGGCGCAACAGCACGCACACCCTTCACATGCGGCTATCATACTCAGCTCAGAAGGTGTATTTGCCGTGCTTGGTGGGTATTTGTTGCTTAATGAAGTTCTACCAGCCAAAGGTTTATTGGGTTGTGGTCTTATTTTGACAGGTATGCTCATTTCTCAGCTTATGCCTAACCTGCGTTGGCCAAAACGCATCAAAACAGCGTAACTTACATCAAACGTAAGTCTAACTTAGGTCATTTAATATGCTTAGCCAATTATCTCCAGTGTGCCCACCCAAACTGCTCAAACAAGCACAAGCATTGCCTTTGATGACAACTGCGGTAGTCAATGCAGGCTCACAACTTGCCTTAGAAAGCGCAAAGTTAGCTTTTGAAGCGGGTATTATTATACCCGTACTTGTGGGTGACATCAGTGCAATCCATGAAGCAGCTGGAGCCATTGGCTGGTCTATTGATGACTTTGTTCTCATTCACAGTAATGGAGAAGCAGATGCAGCTGAAAAAGCAGTGCAGTGTGTCCATCAAGGCTCTGCTAAGTTATTAATGAAGGGTAATCTGCATACTGACGTGCTAATTCGTGCCTTGCTAAACAAGGAAAATGGGTTAAGAACGGGTGAGCGCTTAAGCCACCTATTTCATATGTCTGTGCCTGATAGTGATCGTGTTTTGTGCATCACTGATGCCGTTGTTAATGTCATGCCTGACACTAAAACTCAGCTGAGCATTTTACGTGGAGCCACCAATGTGATGCATGCACTGGGGAACTCAAACCCTAAGATAGCGCTGCTTTCTGCCACAGAGGTCGTTACTGGCGCGATGCCTTCAAGCGTTAATGCTAAGGAACTCTTAGATGCAATGACGATGCAAGATCACAGGGCTGCCCAAGTGTTTGGGCCTTTAGCCTTTGATGGTGCCATCTCTCCAGAAGCCGCTAAATTAAAGGGTATAGATAATCCAGTAGCAGGCCATGCAGACGTTTTGTTGGTGCCTAATATTGAAACAGGTAACGCTATATTTAAGCAATTAGTCTATTTTAGCGGCGCCACAGCAGCTGGAGTATTAATGGGTGCAAAAGTGCCTGTAATGCTAACTTCAAGAGCTGATCCACCGGCTGCAAGATTGGCTTCTGCAGCACTTGCCGTGGTTTATGCTCATCATCTTAGACAAAAAAACTAGCTTTTTACAAACATGTCTATAGAGGTTTTTTTTGCCGTACTTTTGGCTGCAGCTTTGCATGCCGGTTGGAATGCCCTGGTAAAAATAAACGCTGAACCCATTATCGCCATGGGCCTTATTATGCTGTGTACAAGTATAGTAGCGCTTGGCTTTATGCCTTTTGTCGCATTACCTCAAGCGCAAGTTTGGCCCTTTTTGTTCATCACCCTCATTCTTCACTTTGGTTATAAAATATTTCTAGTTAAAGCCTATACGCAAGGGGATTTTGGGCAAATCTACCCTATTGCCCGAGGTAGTGCGCCAGTTTGGGTGTTGTTAGTCAGTGTGGTTTTTATAGGTGTAGAATTCACTCAACTTCAAATATGGGCAGTATTAGTGGTTACAGGAGGCATCGCCACTTTGTCGCACTTTAAACGCGGTAAACCCTTAGGCGTAGGCTTTTATTATGCCTTAGTGACGGGTTTGTGGATTGCGGGGTACACCATAGTAGATGGCTTTGCTGTAATCCAATTAGGTCAAGTGCACAGTTATGTGGTTTGGCTGTTTTTTTTGGACGGCATTATCGCGACCATATGGGCCTACAATTATAAGCCAAAGGTTTTTGTAGTGAGTTTAAGGCGCTACTGGTTTGTTGCCGTAGGCGGGGGTGTGATGTCTATGGCGGCTTATTGGATCTGTTTATGGGCGATGACTCAGGCGCCTGTGGCAATAGTGGCGGCGTTACGGGAAACCTCTGTTTTATTTGGGGCTTTGTTAAGCACCTACATATTTAAGGAGTCTTTGGGGCCAAAGCGATGGGTATCCGTGGTGTTTATTTGTGTTGGCTTAGTGTTAGTAAAGTTAGCCTAGCGGTTGTTTAGCCTGGTTCATTTGCATTAGTTTTTAACATTTTGTCCATGATCTGGGACAACTTCTCTATACCTGGCGCGATCAATTTGGGACTAATTGATGAATAGCCTAAGCGGAAGTAGTTTAATGGTTTGTGATCACCCAAAAAGTGAATGTCGCCAGATTCTATTAATATACCGTGCGCAGCTGCTTTTTCTTTAAGCTCTCTTGCATCAAGTCCTTCAGGGCCTTTGACCCAGTAACAGGAGCCACCAAAGGTAGGCTGTTCTGCTAATCCAGGCATATGTTGCTGAAGGGCTTCAGCCATTATTTTATGACGCTCTTGATAGGCTTTAACTAGAGTTGTCGCCAAAGAATCATAATAACCACGGGCAATAAATAACCCAATGCTACGTTGGTTATTGGCGGGTGGGTGGCGAATCATCAGGCGTCGCAATGAGCGAGCTTCGGCAATTAATTCTTTATTAGCAACAAGGTAACCAATGCGCAACCCTGGCGCTAATGTTTTAGAAAAACTACCCATATAGACTACACGGCCATGCTTGTCTAAGCTTTTAAGAGCCGGCGATGGTGCTTGGTGAAAATTGGCTTCGCATTCATAATCATCTTCAATGATCAAAAAATCTTCTTGGCTGGCCATTTCTAGCAGCTTGCGACGGCGATCTAAGGGCATGGTGACCGTGGTGGGGTAATGATGACTAGGTGTGACGTAAACACAGTCACATTCTGCAAGACCTTGGTCTACAATAAGCCCTTCGTCATCCACAGGTAGGGCTTTAATTTTGGATGGATTAAGGCTGGCAATGTTGCGAATATCCACAAACCCAGGGTCTTCCAAGCCCATAGTCGTGTTTTTATCAAGCAAAAGCTTAGCTAACATGTATAAGCCATGCTGACAGCCGATGGTAATCAATATTTCCTCAGGCGCTGCCCATACTCCTCTGCGAGGTAGAATGCGGGTATGGATTTGCTCAATGAGCATGGGATCATCAGCGATAAAATGATCAGCAGCCCAGCTTCGAATAGCAGGCACACTTACATTGTCACGACAGCATTCACGCCAATGATTGGTGGGAAACAAATCGGGATCAAATTGGCCATAAATGAATGGGTATTGATAGTTCTGCCAATCGCTAGGTTTAGTGATGTTTTCTTGTTGAGTAGGGCTTAACTTAAAACGACCTTGCCAATCCGGCTCTGTACCAGAGGTATGGCGTTCATTTGAAATCGTTTCCAGATGCACATTATGATCTAAAATATCCGGATTAACAAAATAACCACTACGTTCTTTTGCTATAAGGTAGCCATCATCTAGCAAGTGTTCGTAGGCTAGCACTACCGTATTTCTGGCCACGTTAAGCTGCTTTGCCAACTTTCGGCTAGACGGCAACGACGAATCCAAAGGAATATGATGATCTAAAATAGCCTTAGCAATTTGCTGACGCAATTGTTGTTGCAGGCTGGCGTTTAGTCCAGCATCCAAGATGAACAACGGATGGCTCATAAGGTGGCTCTTAGTAATGTTATTTGGCTAATTCTAAAGTGTGAATGGGTAAAATACCTAGCATTTTTTACTTAAACTTTAATCAAGAAAACTTTGGTATCACCCGTTGCTTTTAACTGGTTCTACGCGTTGGGTTAAGTTTACCAGTAAGCTTTGCTCAACTTGGGCCAAAACCCTTATTTGTGTTGCCTTCGCCCTAGCTTAAATTGGGCCTTTTACAGTTGGAGTTTAAATCATGAAATACGACGTAAATACCTACGACAAAAAAGATGCGGTGGCTGATGACCGCAACCACGTATGGCATCACATCACCCAGCATAAGCCGCTTGAAGATAAAGACCCTTTGATGATCGTTGAAGGCAAGGGCATGCACGTTACTGATATTAATGGCAAAGTGCACTTGGATGCTGTTTCTGGTGCGGTATGGACGGTAAACGTAGGTTATGGCCGCGAATCGATTGCTAACGCCGTGCGTGATCAGTTGGTTAAGCTCAACTATTTTGCCAATAGTGCAGGCACCTTGCCAGGCGCACTTTTTGCTAAAAACTTGATCGATAAGATGCCAGGCATGAGCCGAGTTTATTATTCTAACTCGGGTTCTGAAGCAAACGAAAAAGCTTATAAGATTGTGCGTCAGATTTCTGCAAAAAAATATGCTGGCAAAAAACACAAAATTCTTTATCGTGATCGTGATTATCATGGCACGACCATTACTGCCCTTAGTTCAACAGGTCAGCACGAACGTAAAAATCAATATGGGCCTTTTACCCCAGGCTTTGTAGAGTTTCCGCATTGTTCTGCTTACCATGCTGAAAACGGTGATGATGCCGACTTTGGTATTCAAGCCGCACGCGCGATGGAAGAGGTTATTTTGCGTGAAGGCGCTGACACAGTGGGTGGTGTTATTGTAGAGCCTATTACTGCAGGCGGTGGTGTGATTGTTCCACCACAAGGCTACTTCGAAGAAATTCGCCGCATCTGCGACAAGCATAATGTTTTGTTAATTATGGACGAAGTAGTGTGTGGCCTAGGACGCACAGGCACTTGGTTTGGTTATCAGCACTTTAACGTGATTCCTGACATTGTGACTATGGCTAAAGGTGTAGCGAGTGGCTATGCGGCTATCTCTTGCACAGTGACAACAGAAGCTGTGTTTGAAACGTTTAAATCTGACGCCTCAGATCCGATGAATTACTTCCGTGATATTTCAACTTTTGGTGGCTGTACCGCGGGGCCTGCCGCAGCATTAGAAAATATGCGCATTATCGAAGATGAAAATCTAATGGAAAATGTGGTGGTCATGGGCGAATATTTAAATAAGCGCTTGCACGAACTTAAAGACAAACATCCAATTATAGGTGATGTTCGGGGCAGGGGCCTATTCCAAGGCGTTGAATTGGTTATTGATCGTGAAACCCGTGAGCCAGTCCATGAGAGCGTAGCGATTGCTATTGCCGGAGACTGTATGGCCAATGGCGTTATTATTGGCCGTACCAATCGAAGCTTTACTAGCCACAACAACACGTTATGCTTAAGCCCTGCACTCATTGCCACTCGCATTGAGTTGGATGAAATAGTGGACGCTATCGATGCAGCCATTACTCGTGTTACTGCCTAGTCGTTATCTTACTTTGTTATAGCCATGGTAATTATACAAAGCCCTTTCATGCCGCGTTTGGTGACATGTGAGGGCTTTTTTCTGTGTTTTTTGAGCATTGGGATTAGTGTTATATCAAAGCTTAGTACTATAATAAGCTTTCATCGAATTTAGGAACAAATTTACCATGGACATTACCAAAATAAGTGATACGTTTGCTGTATCGCCGCAAATTTTAGCAACTGACATGCCGATGTTAAAGGCACAGGGAATGACCACTATTATTAATAACCGTCCTGATGGCGAAGAAGGGCATCCATCAACGAGTGCGCAATTGCAAGCGGCCGCACAAGCGTTGGGCATGACATACCATTTTATTCCAGTAGTGGGTATGAACTTTCCTCAAGCGGCTGTGTCTGAAATGGCGCAAATAGTGGGGCAACCTTCTGGTAAGGTATTGGCATTTTGTCGCACTGGCAATCGATCTATCAACATGTGGGCAAGGGCAAATAAATTGGCTGATACCGGCGTTGATGTGCAAGCGTTAGTAGCAAACACTGCTTTTAAGCTGGTTTAACACACTTAAACGTTTTGCGAAGAGGGCTACTGTTAATAGCCTTATATAACTAAAGGTTATAAAAATATCATTTAATATTCCATTACATTAGTTAAGGCGAGTGCTATAGTGAATCAAATGGATCCAAAAGAACAGTTGTCTTGGATCCAGTAATCTAGTGATTCTTTATAGGAGGCTGTCATGGCTAATGCAAGCGCTCAATTGACGTTGGATTATTCTTTTGGAACTAAGCAAGCAACACCAGTGATCAAGGCAGATTGTAATTTGCGTATGGTAAAAACTAGGCCGTTGCATAAAGAAGGTAAACCAAGAACCTCACCTAGCTTAGAAGTTTCTCCCGTATTTGTCGGTATTGCAGGTTAAACTTGCATAAGCCAATGTTATTTTTTGCTTTATTGGCTGCCTATGGCAGCTTTTTTTTGCCTGATTTTTGGCGCAAATATGACCAGGTGGTGAACTCTTTGATATGGGCTTGTATTACTGGTTTTCCCAAAGACCGGTGATGCGACTAATGAACGCGTAAAGTTTGGCCCTATGGCCAAATAAAGGTTGGCTGTTGGACAAAAGTGTTACATCCTATATGCTTTGTGACATCAACCTTATAAGCGTTTTTTCCTATGACTAAAAGCCAAGACCTGCCTCAGTTTGAAGATCACTCCAAACAAGAACATCGATACACTACCTGCTATATGTGCGCCTGCAGATGCGGTATTAAGGTCACTATAGAAGACGAAAAAATACGCTTTGTACAGGGTAATCCAGATCATCCAGTGAACAAAGGCGTGCTTTGTGCTAAGGGTAACTCTGCCATTATGAAGCAGCTGTCACCGGCTAAACTTACGCAACCGTTATTACGTAAGCCAGGTACAGAGCGAGGTGCAGGAGAATTTGTCCCTATTTCGTGGGATGCAGCTCTAGAAATGCTCACTGCTCGATTGGCTAATATTCGTGCAACAGACCCAAAAAAATTGGCCTATTTTACGGGCCGTGATCAAATGCAGGCACTAACAGGCCTTTGGGCTAGCCAGTTTGGCACCATTAACTGGGCAGCTCATGGCGGGTTTTGTTCGGTCAATATGGCTGCTGCGGGTTTGTATACCATGGGTCATTCATTCTGGGAGTTTGGTGATCCAGATTGGGAGAATACTAAATACTTTATGATGTGGGGTGTGGCCGAAGACCATGCGTCCAATCCTATAAAGCTTGGCCTTAAACGTATCAAAGAGCGCGGTGCTAAGTTTGTTGCAGTTAACCCTGTGCGCACTGGATATCAAGCTATCGCGGATGAATGGGTCGCTATTACTCCGGGTACAGACGGCATGTTTGCCCTTTCTATGATGCAGGTGCTGCTAAGAGAAGGCTTAATAGATGACGAGTTCTTGATTCGTTATACCAACGGACCACAGTTAGTCATCAATAATCCTGGCAAACAAGGTGATGGCTTATTGTTACGTGATGCGCAAGGTAATCCGCAAATATGGGACCAGCACACTAATAGCGTGCAATCAGCCTTAAGTGCTGAGGTTGCGCCTGCTTTAATAGGTGAATATGAAGCACCCTGTGGCACCCCGGTTAGAACAGCTTTTAGCATTTTGATGGAAAAATACATGGCGCCAGAATATGCGCCAGAAGCTGCAGCGAAAATATGCGGCATTGATGCTGACAGTATTGAACGTATCGCCTTAGAAATGGCTCATGTGGCCTTTAAAGAAACCATCACTATTGATACACAATGGACTGATTGGGCTGGACGCACACAAACTCAGTTTATTGGTCGACCTGTATCCATGCATGCAATGCGCGGCATATCAGCTCACTCAAATGGTTTCCAGACGTGCCGTGCAATTCACCTACTACAAGTGGTGTTAGGCACTATTGATTGCCCAGGGGGACACTTAGCCAAACCACCGTTTCCTAAGCACATTGTGCCGCCGATCAAACCGGCTAAGGGTAATGCTCCCAATACGCCGCTAGAGTCTGCACCTCTAGGTTTTCCTACTCAGCCTGAAGATTTGGTCATTGATGAAAATGGGAATCCTAGGCGTATCGATAAAGCCTACTCTTGGGATGCCCCTATTGCTAACCACGGGCTAATGCATATGGTGATTAGTAATGCGGTCGCTGGGGACCCATATCGTATCGACACATTGATGCTTTTCATGGCTAATATGGCATGGAATTCGAGTATGAACACAGCCCAGACCATGGAGATGCTTCGCTCTAAGGATGATGATGGAGAGTACAAGATTCCGTTTATTGTCACTTGTGATGCATTCCACTCAGAGACCGTTAACTTCTCTGATCTAGTGCTGCCAGA
The DNA here is from genome assembly GCA_024686035.1 of Oceanospirillaceae bacterium. Classification (GTDB taxonomy): domain Bacteria; phylum Pseudomonadota; class Gammaproteobacteria; order Pseudomonadales; family Balneatricaceae; genus Njordibacter. The sequence continues at coordinate 13,741 of JAIBDW010000012.1, read as the reverse complement.
TACCACTTTTCTTGAGCGTTATGACACTATTTCTATGTTAGACCGTCCCATTTCAGAAGTGGATGCTGCATGTGACTCTATTCGCCAACCTATTTTGGCGATCGACCGTGATGTGCGAAGCTGGCAAGAAGTGATGGTAGATTTGGCGGGACGGTTAAAGTTTCCAGCCTTTACCAACGATGAAGGCTTACCTAAATACAACGGTTATGAAGACTTTATTGTGAACTTTGAACGCGCACCTGGCATTGGATTTTTGGCTGGCTGGCGCGGTAAAGATGGCGAAAAATCATTACGCGGTGAACCTAACCCAAACCAGTGGAAAGCTTACATCGACAACCAGTGTTTCTTTAAATTTGAGCTTAAGCCTAATCAAAGGTACATGCGTCATGCCAACAGAGATTATTTAGAACTTGCCAAAGAAGCCAGTTGGGTGGGGAGTACGGATCAAATTGTTATTGAGATTTACTCTGAAACCTTGCAAAAATTCCGTCTAGCCGGACAGGGCTTGTATGACGGCCCACAACCCACCGAAGAGCACCACAAAGAACGCCTTAAAACGTATTTTGACCCATTGCCATTCTACTATGCGCCGCTAGAGCAGGCACGCACAGACGCAAAAGAGTATCCATTTTTTGCCGTCAACCAGCGGCCTATGTTTATGTATCATTCATGGGACTCGCAAAACTCTTGGTTGCGTCAAATTATGTCTCAAAACTACTTATATATGCACCGAAGTAAAGGCGAAGCACTAGGCATTAAAGACTTTGGCTGGGCGTGGGTAGAATCCCACAATGGACGTATACGTGTGCAAGTTAAACTCATGGAAGGGGTGAACCCAGAAACAGTGTGGACATGGAACGCCATTGCTAAACAGCAAGGCACATGGGGCTTAAGTGATGATGCTAACGAGTCTCAAAAAGGCTTCTTAATGAATCACCTCATTAATGAACTATTACCGGGTGAAGCTGAAGCGGGTGGCCACCGTATGACTAACTCCGACCCTGTTACAGGCCAAGCCGCTTGGTATGACTTAAGAGTGAAGATCACCCCAGTGGGTAAGGATGAAATCCCCTTGGAAGAACAAAACCTTGCTTGGCCGCGCTTTGATAAAGCTAAGGGACTGCCTAACTTCACACCTGCAAGCAAGATGAGCAGTTATAGTAGTCATCCTAATATAAACATTAGCCGTGGCTGGCGTGATATTTTTAGCAAAGGTGCAAAATGAAATTAGGTTTAGTTGTTGATTTAGATACTTGTGTTGGTTGTCATGCCTGTGCAACAGCCTGTAAGCAGTGGAATACCTCTGGCACCATTGGCCCTTTAAGTGATGAAAGGCCTCATGGTAAAGATCCCAGTGGTAGCTGGCTTAATCGTATACATTCTTATGAAGTGGGTGACAGTCCGCATAGTAAAACAGTGAATATCCCGATGTCGTGTATGCACTGTGAAACAGCGGACTGTGTCACCGTGTGCCCGACAGGGGCTTCTTACAAGCGAGAAGAAGACGGTATAGTGCTGATCGACCAAGATAAATGTATGGGTTGCAATCTATGTTCTTGGGCTTGTCCCTACGGAGCACGTGAATTGGATGCAGACTCTGGCACCATGAAAAAGTGTACCTTATGTGTGGATCGTATTTATGACGAACAATTACCAGAAGCTGAACGTCAGCCAGCATGTGTATTAACTTGCCCAACATCTTCTCGAGTATTTGGAGATTTTGATGACCCAGATTCGCAAGTTTCAAAGTTGACCCGTGAGCGCGCGGGACAGCAACTCATGCCAGAGCTTGGGTATAATCCAGTGAATACTTATTTGCCGCCAAGAAACCCAAAGCAGCAAGATAAGATTGAAATATCGCCCATGCAGGGTGTCAGGCAACTGGTTAATCGTATTATTAACCGTTAATTATTACGCCAAAGTTAGGTATTTATTATGCATCCCGCTTTTTCAGTTCTTATTTTTACCGTCACATCTGGCGCTGGTTATGGCTTATTAGCTTGGCTTGGTGCAGGGCAGATGTTGGGTTTTACGCAAACCTATACCATCGGTTTGCAGTTGACTCTGGGGGTTATGGCAATGGTGCTTATCACTATTGGCCTGTTTTCTTCGACCATGCACTTGGCTAATCCAAAAAATGCGTGGCGCTCTTTTAGCCGTTTTCGTACCTCATGGTTATCTCGTGAAGCCGTATTTGCAGTGTTGCTTTATCCAATAGCTTCGGTTTATGCAGCGGCTATACTTTGGCAGTGGCCAATGATTAACCTATGGGCTGGGTTGAGTATGGCGTTTGCACTTATCATCCTTTTTACTACCAGTATGATTTACGCTAGCTTAAAGACTATCCGCCAGTGGAATACACCGATGGTGCCAGCACTTTTTATGGCCTATGCACTAATGAGTGGCGGCTTGCTGTTTGTGGCGGTGAGTGGCTTTTTTGGAGTACTTAATCCGCAGTTGTTGATAGTGGTTATGGCCTTAGTGGTGATCACTTTAGCTCTAAAAATGGTCTATTTTTTCTGGCAGGGCAAACCAACAGGCGCCACTATTCAAACGGCCACAGGTTTTTCCCAAGCTAGTGTGCGTTTGTTAGATGCAGGCCATAGTGCGCCGACTTTTTTAAACAGGGAGTTTGGTTACCAAGTGGCCGCAGATTTCCTTTTACGATTGCGTATAGTGATGACATTTACGGTATTTATGCTGCCTTTAGTGCTTTTGTATTGGGTATTTAATAGTCCTGAAATAGTAGAAGTCTTAGTAGGAGCATGGGTGATTATGATGGCTGGTTTGTTGCTAGAGCGCTGGTTGTTTTTTGCAGAAGCTAGGCACGTTGTTCGCCTGTACCAAGGAGACCAACGCACTTAAATGTCTAGCCTAAGTCTAGACTGGTTCTACCTGCCATTATCCCATTTTGAACTCGCTTATGTCTTAGCCATCGTCTTTATTGCAGGCGTGGTGAGGGGCTTGGCGGGTTTTGGTTTTTCTGCTCTGTGTTTTTTCTCACTTGCACCCATCTTAGATGCACAAGTTATCGTGCCGCTTATGTTTGTGTTGGAGGTCATGGCTAGTTTGCACTTATTGCCAAAGGTATGGCGCAATGTGCCATGGCGGTGGGTCATTATTTTGTGCATAGGTACTATGGTGGGTACTCCCTTGGGTGTGGTTGGATTGCAACATTGGCAGTCTGATATGGTGCGTGGTTTAGCAGGCGCAGGAGTATTGGTAGCTTGCTTTGCCTTATGGAATCAGTGGCACTTTAAACCCGCGAATAGCGTTGGGTGGTTGTTGTTGGCAGGCGCGGTGGTAGGGTTTGTTAACGGCCTAGCAAGTATTGGTGGGTTAGTGGTGGCGGTGTATATGATGTCGTCAAAAATGTCTCATGTCGTCATGCGTGCGGGCTTAATTATGTTTTTTTTAGTGACTGACATCTATGGTTTGGCCTGGTTCCATAGTCAAGACCTTTTGGCTCCTGAGTTCCCAAGCCTGATGTTTGTGATGATGCCGGTCATGTTGGTTGCCAATCAAATTGGATCTGTTTTGTTTGATCGAATTGATGCTTTAGCCATGCGCAGAGTAACATTAAGTTTATTGTCAGCACTTGCAAGCATTGCCTTGTATAGCGGATTATCTAATCTGTAAGTATAGATATTAGTCATTGCCTTAATGCCCTTTGAATGGAACATTCATTATGGTTTCGAAGCCATGTGAAAAACTGTCTCTAGAACCCCTTCTAATAATCATTAAGGTAGAAGCATAAAGGTATCAAACAAAAATACAGGAGTGGCGCTAAAAAAATGCGACGTGACGGACCGCCGTGGTGCTCCTGCGCGCCGAGCTAAGCCCGGTCAGGTGGCATTAGCGTCCGTAGGTGGCGCTGTAGAAACTATGGTAAAAACCGTGGCCCCAGAGATAGCTCCACGCAGGATTAATGTGGTATCTCCCGGCATCATCGATACCCCAATGATTCCAATTGAAGGCAAAGCGCGGGAAGAGTTGTTTGCAACAAGTACGGGTAAGCATGTTATTCCTAGGGCTGGAACGGCCGATGAAGTTGCTCAGGGCATTTTATTTATGATAGAGAATGACTTTGTCACCAGCACTACAGTAGATGTGGACGGTGGTTGGTTACTTAGCTAATAATAGCTTTCATGTCGTTTTTTGGCCTAGTTTTTGGATGTTACATCCAAACGATGTCATCCTGCTCTGTGTCATCAAGCAACCAGTTGGCTCCTGAAAGGTGATGAATATATGCATGTCTAGTTATTGGCCCTAAGGGTGATAATATTTTGGCTATGGCTTATACTGCGAAGGGGAGTATATTTAACTTACTGCCTATTAATACGAGCAGCTAGACCTATTAACACGTGTTTTACGTTTGGTTCTTTCCAATTATAAAAATGATAATATTTAGGAGCACTTAAATGAAATTAAAATCAATCGCTAGCAGCGTTGTAGCTGCTACAGCACTAATGGCTGGAGCATCTTCTGCAACAGCTGCCGAAGAACTTACGGTTGCATACTTCCTTGAATGGCCAATGCCTTTCCAAGCAGCTAAGGTTTCTGGCGCTTATGATGAAGCGCTAGGAATGAAAGTAAATTGGGTTGCCTTTGATACAGGTACGGCCATGTCAGCTGCTATGGCATCTGGCGACGTGCAGATTTCTGTATCTCAAGGTTTGCCTCCATTTGTAGTTGCCACATCTGCTGGTCAAGATCTACAAATCGTTGATGTTGCCGTTTCTTACTCTAATAACGACAACTGTGTAGTTCGTTCTGACCTCGAAATTGACAAAGACTCTGTTGGTGAACTAGCTGGTAAGAAAGTTGCAGTGCCACTTGGTACAGCTGCTCATTACGGCTTTTTGAAGCAAATGGACCACTTTGGTGTGGCTCTAGACAGCATGGAAATTGTTGACATGGCGCCTGCTGAAGGCTCTGTAGCATTAGCTCAAGGCGCTATCGACATGGCTTGTGGTTGGGGCGGTGGTCTACGTCGTATGAAGGAAAGCGGTAACGTATTGCTAACTGGTGCGGAAAAAGAAGCATTGGGTATTTTGGTACTTGACGTAACTACTGCACCTGCAGAATTTATTGCTGAAAATAGCGATATCGTGTCTAAGTTCTTGGCTGTAACTGCCGATGCAAACGCTGCATGGAACGCTTCTCAGCCTGAGTTCATGTTGAACATGATCGCTAAAGACGCAGGCATGAGCAGTGCTGATGCTGCTAGCTCTTTGTCTACTTTCATCTTCCCAAGCACTGAGGAGCAGTTATCTTCTAAGTGGTTAGGTGGTGGTGTTCAAGACTTTATGGGCGGCGTTGCTGCAGTATTCGTTAACGCTGGATCTATACCGTCTGCTAATGCTAGCTATGCTGGCAACGTTGAGTCTGGCCCTCTAGCAGCTACTGTTAAGTAAGCTGATTAGAACTGCCAAATTAAAACTGAGGTCTAGAGTTCTTTAGGCCTCAGTTTTATATTTGGTTTGGCACGGTGTCAGGGGCAATTTTGCAAGTACTTAGCAACTTCGTACTGATCTGGGATCGACTATAATTAAACTCGTTAGTATATGGTATGTGTGTACTTGTATTGTGCATCACACTGTATTTGTGTATCTCACTTATAATTAATCGTAAGGTCGATAAATAACTTTCGAGTTTTCATAATCAACAATATTTAGAAGGAATGAGGCGTGGCTGATTTACATATTGACAATGTATCCATGCGTTTTGACTTGCCAGGTGGTGGATCTGTACAAGCGCTTAAAAATATCAACTTAGATATTAAGTCTGGGCAGTTGCTTAGTGTTTTAGGCCCATCAGGTTGTGGTAAGACTACTTTGTTAAACATCGTAGCCGGCTTTTTGGCCCAGACAGAAGGTGATATTCGTTTAGACGGTGATGCCATCAGTGGCCCGGGCCCAGAACGCGGTATGGTATTTCAGCAAGGGGCTTTATTTGAATGGATGAGCGTGCGTAAGAACGTTTCCTTTGGGCCTGACATGAAAGGTGTTCCAAAGGCCGAGAGCGCACCTGAAGTAGACCGTTTGTTAGAACTGGTTGGTCTGCAAGAATTTAAAGACAAGGCAGTGTATGAGCTTTCTGGTGGTATGCAACAACGAGTGGCGTTGGCCCGCTGCCTGGCTAACGATCCAGACGTTATTCTTATGGACGAGCCGCTAGGTGCATTGGACGCGTTAACCCGTGAAAAGATGCAATCTTTGGTATTAGACCTGTGGAAAGAAACAGGCAAGACCATTATTTTAATTACTCATTCGGTAGAAGAAGCGTTGCTTCTTGGCGAACGCCTATTGGTTATGGCGCCGCGACCAGGGCGGGTACACAAAGAGTATTATTTGCCATTTGCCGAACTCGGTGTTGGTGCTGATTTGCGTGAAGTGAAGAAACACCCAGATTATAACTCTAAGCGTGAAGAAATTTTATCAATGATTTGGGAAATGGAAGAAGAGATCATGGGTCGAACTGAGGAAGAAAGCTAATGAACGATTCAAATGTATTTGCTGACTTGGCCGACGAAACGCTTAATATATTTTTATCGATTGGTTCGATACTACCTTATTTAGTGGGCTTTATTGCCATTATAGTGGCTAGTCAAACCATATGGCACAGGGTTCGTAATAGCGTGGACGCTGGTGATAGTTTCAATTCCTTAAAAACAGTGACCTTTGGTGATGAAAGCACTGTGGTGTCCAATAAGTCAGCCTCAGTACTATCAGTGTTGTTGATCTTTGTACTCTGGGGGGCTTTTACTGGTTCACAACTATTGCCCAGTTTTTTACACGTACCTGGCCCGTTTATGGGTAGTGGCCAATTTACCTACACGGCCGATAACGGCGCAGGTCAAGTCGATACGGCGAGTGTCGATGTGATTGTTCATGCTGCGGGTGAAAAAGCTGATAAACCAAAGGTAGAGGCCGGCGACGGCTTTGCTGCCAATGACGCAATAGTTATTCAGGTTTATCGTTCTAAACTGCTTTTATGGGATAAAAATGATGACCAGAAACGCAAGACGGGCGCCTCTATTGTCAAAGTCGATGGCCAATCCATTAGTAAGGATAACGCCGTAGATGTTGGTTTTGCTAGAGTTGCACTGACAGACAAGGGCACTTTGAACATCGTTCCCCATAAGGGTGTGCAGATGGAGAGCATTTACTTGCCCTCGCCAGAGAAAGTATGGAAAAGCTTAGTGACTATCTCTAAAGACGGTTACCAAAATGTCACTTTGGGAGAGCACTTAGGCTTTAGTCTGTGGCGTGTTGTCATGGGTTTCCTCATCGGTGCTCTAGTTGGTATTCCTCTTGGTTACGCCATGGGCTTGTCTAACTGGTTTCGTGGTTGGTTTGACCCCGTTGTTGAGTTTATGCGCCCTGTGCCGCCATTAGCCTTGATTCCTTTGGTTATCATTTGGGCAGGTATTGGTGAAGAAGGCAAGGTGGTGTTGCTGTTCCTGGCTGCTTTATGGATTATGGCCATTGCTGCACGCTCTGGTGTGTCTGGAGTAAGAATCACCAAAATTCATGCGGCATACAGCTTAGGTGCTAGCAAAACCCAGATCTTACGCCACGTAATTATCCCCAATTCACTTCCGGAAATATTCACCGGAGCAAGGGTGGCCATGGGTGTTTGTTGGGGTACCGTAGTTGCGGCCGAATTAGTTGCTGCAGAAAAGGGTATTGGTAAAATGATCGTTGCGGCGTCAAAGTTTCAAAATACCGAAATTGTAATCATGGGTATCATATTGATCGGTGTGATTGGTTTTGCTATTGACGTGGGTATTCGCTTGTTAGAAAAATACTTAGTGCCATGGAAAGGTAAGGGTTAATGATTACTGAAATCAGCTAACTAATAAGCAATAAAAAACCAGCTTGTGTATCGCCAGCTGGTTTTTTTTGATCTATTAATAATAAAAATGTAAGTCTAAATTGGTTCGCGAATAAGGTGCCAACTCTCACCTTGGGGCCAGCTGACATAATCAAAATGGCCACCCCAATCTCCTAAAACAATACGCTCTCCAGATGATAAATGGTGCACCTGTGGCCTATGAGTGTGGCCGTGAATGAGTAAGCGCACCTGATGCTGATCCATGGCGTAGGTAACCGCTTCAAGATTTACATCCATAATCTCATTAGGCTTATGGGCGGTCATTTCCTTACTTTGTTGCCTGTAGTATTGCGCTTGTTGCATGCGCACGGCTGGCGTCATGGAAAGAAATTCGTTTTGCCAGTGTGGATCTCTCACCATAGCGCGAAATGTTTGATATTCTGTATCGTCTGTACACAAAGTGTCACCATGCATGAGCAAGGTGTCTTGGTCATCAAAGGTGATCAGTGTTGGGTCAGGTAGTATGGTGATACCTGTTGTTTGGCAAAATTCGTCTGCAATCAAGAAATCTCTATTGCCAGCCATAAAAAATACTTGAGTACCACTGGAGGTAAGCTGCTTAAAGCAAGCAATGATATCGGCATAAGTGACTATGCCCACATCATCGCCTATCCAAGCGTCAAAAAGGTCACCTAATATATAAAGTTCATCATCAGCGTTAATGCGCTGCTGACAAAAATCAATCAATGCACTGCTATGCTGTGGCCTTGCTGGGTGCAAGTGCAAATCTGCAATGAATAGGCGACGCAAGTGCTTAACCTTCAATCATTGTGGCAGATTCGATGACTACAGGATCAGCTGGCACATCTTGGTGGCCAGATTTAGACGTTGTAGAAACTTTTTTGATGGTGTTCACCACATCCATGCCATCAACTACCTTGCCAAATACTGCATAACCCCAGCCTTGAGAGTTTTTGCCTGAGTGGTTAAGAAAAGCATTGTCGCCTACGTTGATGAAAAACTGTGCAGAAGCAGAGTGAGGGTCCATGGTGCGAGCCATAGCCAATGTTCCTTCATCGTTGGTTAGGCCATTGTCAGCTTCATTTTCGATGTTTGCACGAGTTTCTTTTTGATTCATACTCACATCAAAACCGCCGCCTTGTACCATAAAGCCATCGATCACTCGGTGAAAGATCACGCCATCGTAAAATCCATCACGGACGTATTGCTCAAAGTTGGCAGCGGTAATAGGTGCCTTTTCGTGATTTAGTTCAATGGTAATGTTACCAAAGTTAGTTTGCATTAATACATTTGACATGCGACAGCCTCAGGAGGGTATGTGAATAAATAGGGGGTTATTATGAAGCCCACAGCGGATACATGCAATCTTTGGGGCTGCTTTGACGTTGAAATACACATTAATTTAGCTAGCAAGGCAGGTTGCAAAAGACATATAATTATTGGTTTTTCAGGGCAAGTTTCAAGGAGACCCATTCGTGGCCGAAAAAACCGTCGTACAGGCATCAAATTTTGTTCGTAATATCATCGCCAAAGATGTAAGAAAGGGCAACAATGATGGTCATGTCGTGACTCGCTTTCCACCAGAACCTAATGGTTACTTACATATTGGCCACGCCACTTCGATTTGTCTAAATTTTGGCATGGCGCAAGAGTTTGAAGGCCGTTGTAATTTGCGTTTTGATGATACCAATCCAGAAAAAGAAAGTGATGAATACATTCAATCTATCAAGGCGGATGTAGAGTGGCTAGGGTTTGAATGGGGCTCAGATGCCTTTTATGCATCTAACTACTTTGAGCAACTACATGAATTTGCCTTAGAATTGATCAATAAAGGCTTGGCTTATGTGTGTGATTTAAGCCCAGAACAAGCTCGTGAGTACAGGGGGAATTTGACTCAGCCGGGCAAAAATAGCCCTCACCGCAATCGTAGCATTGAAGAAAATATAGACCTTTTTGCAAAGATGCGAGCAGGGGCGTTTGCTGACGGGGAACGTGTGCTACGCGCAAAAATAGACAATGAGTCGCCTAATATGAATATGCGTGACCCTATTATCTATCGCATTCGGCATATTGAGCACCATCAAACAGGTAATGCTTGGTGCATTTACCCAATGTACGACTTTACCCATGGTTTATCCGATGCGCTGGAACAAGTCACTCATTCTATCTGTACGCTTGAATTTGAAGACCATCGGCCTCTTTATGACTGGTTTATCGATAATGTAACGCTGCCTAGTGGCCGCCGCCGTCCTCGGCAGTACGAATTTGCGCGTTTAGAACTTAATTACACCATTACTAGTAAGCGTAAGCTGAAACAGCTGGTAGATAGTCATACCGTCACCGCATGGGATGACCCGCGTATGCCTACTATATCTGGCATGCGTCGCCGTGGGTACACGCCAGAGGCCTTGCGCAATTTCTGTGCAGCAACCCCTGTGGCCCGTAGTAAGGGCGTTACAGACTTTGGGCGTTTAGAATCCAGTGTGCGAGATGATTTAGACTCAACAGCCTCGCGTGCCATGTGTGTATTACACCCTCTAAAGGTCACTATTTCTAATTGGGAAGCTAGCACAAACCAAACCTTAACCGTAGCAAAACACCCCAAAGATGACTCTATGGGTGAGCGTGAGCTAATCATGTCTAGGCAGGTGTTTATCGACCAAGCTGATTTTGCAGAGCACCCTGAAGGTAAATGGAAGCGTTTGGCGCCGCATCAGTCGGTGCGCTTACGTGGTGGTTATATCATTACCTGTGAAGAAGTGATTAAAAATAGTGCAGGGCAAGTGGTTGAACTGGTGTGCAGTTATGACAATCAAACCTTAGGTAAAAAGCCAGAAGGCTATAAGGTAAATGGTGTTGTTCATTGGGTCAGTGCCAGTCATCATGAAATAGTCAATGTGCGCTTATACGATCGTTTGTTTAGTCATGCTAATCCAGACGGTGACAAAGAAGTGGACTTTATGACTTACGTAAACCCAGATAATTTGCAATTAATTGAAGGTGCGATGGCCGAGCCGTCTTTAGCTCACGCAACCGATGGTGAGCGTTTTCAGTTTGAGCGAGAAGGGTATTTTTGTGTTGATAAAGATTCAACAAAAGATCGTTTGGTATTTAACCGTACAGTCACCCTGCGTGATTCTTGGGCTAAAAAGGGTTAACGGAAACTAGTAATATGTTGCAACTTCACAATACTTTAAGTAACAGCAAAGTGCCTTTTATACCGATTGAACCAGGCAAAATACGTCTTTATGTGTGCGGCATGACAGTGTATGACTACTGCCATATCGGCCACGCGCGGGTAATGGTGTCGTTTGATGTTATCACTCGTTACTTAAGGCATGCTGGTTATCAAGTTGAATACGTGCGTAACATTACTGATGTAGACGATAAAATTATTAAACGCGCTGCGCAAAATGGCGAATCTTGTGATGAGCTTACCAATCGTTTCATCAACGCCATGCATGAAGACGAAGCCGCTTTAAGTGTATTGCCACCAAACCAAGAGCCAAGGGCTACTGCGCACATGCCAGCCATTATTGAGATGGTACAGACGTTGATTGATAAAGGGTATGCCTATGCGGCTGCCAATGGTGATGTTTATTATCGTGTTGACCAGTTTGAAACTTATGGCGCACTGACCAATCGTAAGCTTGAAGATATGCGAGCAGGTGCTCGAGTTGAGGTGAACGACGGTAAAGAAAATCCATTTGATTTTGTACTGTGGAAAACGGCGAAAAAAGATGAAGTGTCTTGGGCGTCACCTTGGGGAGAGGGACGCCCTGGATGGCATATAGAATGTTCTGCAATGACCAAATGTTGCTTGGGTAATCATTTTGATATTCATGGGGGTGGCCCAGACTTGCCATTTCCACATCATGAAAATGAAATAGCCCAATCTGAGGCCGCTAATGGAGAAACCTTTGTAAACTATTGGTTACATGCAGGTGCTGTGCGGGTTAACAAAGAAAAGATGTCTAAATCCTTGGGCAATTTTTTCACTATTCGTGAAGTATTGGCTAAATATCCGGCAGAAATAGTGCGTTATTTGCTAACAGCCAGTCATTATCGGAGCCAAATTGATTATGCAGAAGATGCCTTGGTTGAAGCTAAAAGTGCGTTAGATCGACTGTATACTGCAATGGACCAGCTTGAGTTGTCTGATGTGGCCCTTGAAGGCCCTTATCTAGATCGTTTTAACAATGCAATGGATGACGACTTTAATACCCGTGAGGCGATCTCCGTGCTGTTTGAAATGGCCCGTGAAGTGAATCGTCTAAAACGTGATAGCGACCCCCAAGCAGGTGTCTTGGCAAGCCAAATGCGTGGCTTGGGCAATATATTAGGCTTGCTAGCCTTATCACCTAATGCCTACTTAAAAGGTGAGGCGGGTGAGGGTGACCTTACTGATGCAGACATAGACGCATTAGTAGCGCAGCGTCATCAAGCTAAAATAGATCGAAATTTTGCTTTGTCAGATCAAATACGAGATCAATTAAAAGATGCCGGAGTAATATTAGAAGACAGTAAAGAAGGCACTGGTTGGAAGCGCGAAGTCTAAAATCCAAGTTTATTTTAACAGTTTGGTTTTATTGATAAAAAAACCAAACAATAAGCTTGACGAAGGAGTGTATCGGCTATAATATACGCACCTCTTCAACGGCATGAGCCACTAGGCAGTAGCCTTGTAGAGGATGTCGGGGTATAGCGCAGTCTGGTAGCGCGCCTGCTTTGGGAGCAGGATGTCGGGAGTTCGAATCTCTCTACCCCGACCACTATTTACCGCAGTAACATGCGCCCTTAGCTCAGTTGGATAGAGCAACGGCTTTCTAAGCCGTGGGTCGAGGGTTCGAATCCTTCAGGGCGTACCAACGCCGTATGGGTAAATGCTGGTAAGTAGATTAAATGTAATGACGTAATGGTGGGCGTAGCTCAGTTGGTAGAGCCCCGGATTGTGATTCCGGTGGTCGTGGGTTCAAGCCCCATCGTCCACCCCATTTCTCGCTATTTTCTCTGTATCTTTCTGTTTTAATTCGTTTTTCTTGATTGAAGGCGAAATTCCTTTATGATCCTTTCTCAGTAGCGAACTCTGCTGCCTTTAATAGTATTCCGCTTGACTATTCGGGGTAACTGGCACAGAATTTCGCGCTTTAGAATTTAGGTTCTGCGGCATCCGTGCCAGGTCGGAAAGCGAGTTTACCGTCAAGCGGGTGTTTTTGGGGACGGATTCGTCCGCAGATCGCGATTAAAAAATGCTGCAAGTTTTGTGAGGAATTCCATGCAAGTTTCTGTTGAAGCGACTTCGGGCCTCGAGCGTCAGATGACGATCACTGTTCCGGCCGAGCGTATCGATAATGATGTAGCCACCCGTGTGCAGGATACTGCGCGTCGCGTGCGTATCGATGGCTTTCGTCCGGGCAAGGTGCCGGTCAAAATAGTTCAGAAGCGCTACGGTGCCGGAATTCGCCAGGAAGTCCTGGGTGAAGTGGTCCAGCAGAGCTTCTACGAAGCGGCGCAGCAGGAAAAATTGCAGCCCGCTGGCGGCCCGAACATTGAGTTCAAGAAAGACAAGGCGGGTGAGGACTTTGAATTCACCGCGACCTTTGAAGTTTATCCGGAAATCACCCTGGCTGACTTCGCCGCGGCAGAAATCAAGAAGCTGAACGCCAGCGTTACCGATGCCGATCTTGAAAAAATGATCGACACCCTGCGCAAGCAGCAGGCTGAGTGGGCTCTGGTTGAGCGCGCAGCTGAAGATGGCGATCGCGTCAAGATCGACTTTGAAGGCTTTATCGATGGCGAAGCCTTCGATGGCGGCAAAGGCGAAGGCATGGATCTGGTGCTGGGCTCCAACACCATGATTCCGGGTTTCGAAACAGGCCTG
>JAIBDW010000037.1 GCA_024686035.1 Oceanospirillaceae bacterium | reverse complement strand
TTATATGTCTCATTAGGTGCGCTCCGTTTTGCTCAACCACATATCGCGCATAGACGCCTTGGGAACCAACATTGGGTATACATGCTCAGTTGGATCAATATGAATATCAAGAAACACCAGTTCGTCCTTTAAGGCAAACGCTTGTTCTAAAGCTGGCATAAGTTGCTCTTTGGTCTTAACGGTAATCGCCTTATGTCCATAAGCACTTGTAAGCTTGTGAAAATCTGGTAGTGACTTCATATATGACTGAGAGTGGCGACTTTCATAATTCATGTCTTGCCACTGACGCACCATACCTAAAGATTGGTTATTCAAACACACTATTTTGACAGGTATATCGTATTGGCTGCAGGTAGATAGCTCTTGCAGATTCATTTGAAAGCTACCCTCTCCTGTGACACACACTACCTCGGCATCAGGGTAATGCAACTTCACGCCCATAGCCGCAGGAAAACCGAATCCCATCGTGCCTAAGCCACCCGAATTGATCCATCGATTAGGCTTATCAAACTTATAATACTGAGCTGCAAACATTTGATGCTGACCTACATCAGAGCAAATGTACGCATCTCCGTTAGTAATTTCATACAGTGCTTCAATCACCTCTTGAGGCTTAAGCAAACCATTACTGTCATTAAGCTCATAACGACCACCATGGCGCTTACGCCACTCATTGATCTGTGCCCACCAATCAGTTAACGCATTGGCATCAATGTCTTTGTCGTTTTTGGCAAGTAAAGCCAACATTTCTAACAGCACACTTTTTGCTGGCCCTACAATAGGCACATCAACAGCAATGGTTTTTGAAATTGAAGATGGATCGATATCAATATGAATGATTTTCGCCGTAGGACAGAATTTCTCTGTCGCGTTGGTTACACGATCATCAAAGCGCGCACCGATACTCAAAATCAAATCTGAATGATGCAAAGCAGTGTTGGCTTCATAGGTGCCATGCATTCCAGGCCAGCCCAACCACTGCGGGTCTGATGCAGGAAAGCCACCTAACCCCATCAAGGTTGTGGTTACTGGAAAATTTAGCGTTCGAGCTAATTCAGTGGCTTCCTTTGAAGCTCGCCCACCAACAGTACCACCACCGACTAGAATAACAGGACGACGAGCATTAAGCATAAGCTCTACAGCTTTCTTAATTTGACCACTATGGCCACGTGTCGCTGGGCTATAAGAACGCAAAGACACCGACTCAGGGTAACTATACTCAAACTTGTCTGTTGGAGTGGTCATATCTTTGGGTATATCAATCACTACAGGGCCAGGGCGGCCACTACTAGCGATATAAAAGGCCTTCTTAATGATGCTTGGGATTTCTGACGGATGCTTAATCGCAAAGTTATGCTTAACCACTGGACGGGACACGCCCATCATGTCAGTTTCTTGGAAAGCATCTTCGCCGATTAAAGTACTAGGTACCTGACCACAAAGCACTACCATAGGAATAGAATCCATAAAAGCAGTGGCAATACCTGTAACCGCATTAGTAGCGCCAGGGCCAGAAGTCACTAACACCACTCCAGGCTTGCCTGATGCGCGAGCATAAGCGTCAGCCATGTGTGTAGCTGCTTGTTCGTGGCGTACCAAAATGTGTTTCACTTGGTCTTGTTGAGCCAAAGCGTCATAGATATGCAACACCGAACCGCCAGGGTAACCGTATATATATTCTATGTCTTGATCTTGTAAACTGCGGATAACCATTTCCGCACCGGAAAGCATTTCCATTGTAATATCCTCTCACCGCATTCTAAAAGACGCGAATGTTATTTGCCTGAGACTGATCTCATGTAACCATCGATAGTTTACGGACAGCGCTTGTAGCCAGCCCGCTTTATCGTGCAGGCACAGAATGTGCCTTTAGTGGTGACGCTCGGAGGTCAGCATTGTCGGGTTGCAACGTGCTTAGAACGCAGGGCAGACAAGCGAAAGGGTACTGCTTACCGTATCACAAACGCGAGGGATCACCTGCGCGACATGTGCATCAACCTAAAAGAATAATTTTCACACGCTAAGGCCTGTAATTCAATAGCTTAAGTCTAAAACTGAGGTTAATAGGGAATAAACTTCTACAATTACCCTGTGGTTTTTCAAACCTGCAACAAACATTTGGTGGTATAGTCCCAAGCTAATCATAAAACGCTTTAGTTTGAGGTATGCCATGTCGAATTTAGAGTTACGAAAGTCTCAGCGGACCATCGAAGAACTACGAATTTTTTTAAAGAAAATTTTTGTTGAACCCGAAATTATTTCCCACTCGTTAGCCATCACCCGTGAGCTAATCGATGAAGACAATGCCGACGCGATTATTGCCCAAAAAATTGCGGCAACGACCAACGTCAAAATCCCTTCAGAACTCAGCGATGCAGACCAGCTATTTCTGCAGGTATTACGAGAAGTCGTGAGAGACGAAAAGGCCATGTATTAGCACTGGTTGTTTCCCTGCTTGCCAGTTGCAGCCTGGGCTAAAGTCAAAGACTAAAACGCTGACCCAAGCTGCATTATGGCTAGTGCTTTTGAGCCACGTTAAAGGTTATTTTGCCTTCATTGACGTCTGCCAGGATAATTTCATCTGGCAAGAAGTTCCCAGCTAACAAGGCTTGCGCTAAGGGGTTTTCTAAATTACGCTGGATCGATCGTTTTAGTGGCCTCGCCCCAAACACAGGGTCAAACCCTTCCTCAACGAGCAAGTCTTTTGCAGCGTCAGTGAGCTGGAGAGTTAAGCCGTGCTCTTGTAGACGATCGTGGAGACGTAATAATTGAACATCAGCGATTTTTCTTACATGCTCTTTGCCCAAAGAATGGAACACCACCAGCTCATCAATACGGTTGAGTAATTCTGGCCTAAAATGCACACTTACGGCATCCAACACACCTTTGCGCATCCTTTCATACTGACTTTCATCAGTCATCGTTTGAATAATATCTGAGCCCATGTTTGAGGTCATCACGATGACCGTGTTACGAAAGTCTACTGTGCGCCCTTGTCCATCTGTCAGTCTGCCGTCATCTAGCACCTGCAGTAAAATATTGAATACATCAGGGTGCGCCTTCTCCACCTCATCTAGCAACAACACGGAGTATGGCCTACGCCGAACCGCTTCCGTTAAATACCCCCCTTCTTCATATCCTACATAGCCAGGGGGTGCACCAATCAGCCTGGCTACAGAATGCTTTTCCATAAATTCAGACATATCAATACGCACCATCGCTTCTTGTGTATCAAACAAAAACGTAGCCAAGGTTTTACATAACTCAGTCTTACCCACTCCTGTAGGCCCTAAAAATAGGAAAGATCCATTAGGTCTATTGGGGTCTGCTAAACCCGAACGTGAGCGCCTCACCGCATTAGCAACACTGGAGACAGCTTCATCTTGCCCAATCACTTGGCGATGCAGCACACTCTCCATATTCAAAAGCTTTTCTTTTTCACCTGCAAGCATTCGGCTTACAGGGATGCCTGTCCACATACTCACCACTTCTGCTATTTCTTCCTCTCCCACTTTGCTACGTAGCAAAGTAGTTTCGACCACTTCGGCCTCGTGAGCTGCTACTAGCTGCTTTTCTAAATCAGGAATGGTGCCATATTGTAATTGGGACATACGACCCAAATCACTACTGCGACGGGCCACTTCTAATTCTTGGCGAGCGATCTCTAAACTCTCTTTAACTTTTTGCACGCCATACACGGAGGTTTTTTCTGCATTCCAAATTTCAAGTAAATCAGCAAACACTTTTTCTTGTTGGTCGAGTTCATTTTCTAAGATTTTTAACCGTGCGGCAGCAGCCTTGTCTTTTTCCTTCCTCAAGGCTTCGCGCTCGATTTTTAACTGAATGATATGTCGTTCAAGTTTATCCATTACCTCAGGCTTAGAGTCCATTTCCATTCGAATACGACTGCCAGCTTCGTCTATGAGATCGATGGCCTTATCAGGCAGTTGTCGATCTGTAATATAACGCGCAGATAAACGCGCAGCGGCTATAATAGCTGAATCGGTGATATCGACACCGTGATGCAATTCATAACGCTCTTTTAAACCACGTAATATAGCAATGGTGGCTTGCTCTGTAGGTTCACCGACAAAGACCTTTTGGAAGCGACGCTCCAACGCAGCATCTTTTTCAATATACTTTCGATATTCATCTAAAGTGGTGGCCCCCAAACAATGTAATTCACCTCGAGCAAGGGCAGGTTTGAGCATGTTACCAGCATCCATAGCACCCTCACCTTTACCTGCACCGACCATGGTATGGATTTCATCAATAAATAAGATGATATTGCCATCTTGCTTACTCAACTCATTCAGCACACTTTTAAGACGCTCTTCAAACTCACCTCGAAATTTAGCCCCCGCAATAAGCGCACCCATATCCAAAGCTAGGACCTGTTTACCCAGCAAGCCCTCTGGCACTTCTCCATTAATAATGCGCTGAGCTAGGCCTTCAACAATGGCTGTTTTTCCAACGCCAGGCTCTCCAATTAATACTGGGTTATTTTTCGTGCGTCGCTGCAACACTTGAATGGCACGACGAATTTCATCATCCCGGCCAATCACTGGGTCCAACTTCCCTGCTTCTGCTCTTTGAGTGAGGTTGACGGTAAATTTGTTTAACGCCTGCCACTCTTCTTCAGCTCCTTGGCTATTAACCTTATCACCACCACGTAATTTCTCTATGAGTTGGGCCAACTTAATGGCACTGACCCCGGTCTTTCTTAATAACTCTCCAACAGGCGCTTTCTCTTTTACCATGACCATCATCAGTTGCTCACTGGAAATGAATTGGTCCCCTGACTTACTTGTGGCCTTTTCAGCTAAGTTAAACAAACGAGATAAGCTATTACCGATGTGTAGATCGCCACTATCGTTACCTACTTTTGCCATATGGCTTAAACGCTGACTTAAGTGTGTTTGCAACATTGGCATATCTGCCCCCGCTTGCACCAACAAAGATTGGGATGATCCACCTTGCTGTTGTAACAAAGCATTGAGCATATGCTCAGATTCAATAAATTGATGATCAAGTGACAGGGCAAGTGTTTGGGCTTCACCTATGGCTTCTTGTAAGCGATTAGTGAGTTTTTCAAAACGCATAATAAGACCTCGATAATACCTGTCACGCGGATGCAGAAAAATCTGAATAAAGTGACGCAGCTATTAAATTATGGTTTATAGATGGGGTAATAATGAGCCGAATTCAAGGGGTATTGATGGTACCTTAGGTAAAACTAAACCAACCAAATCAAGCTGGCCATGCGCCCACTTGATGGATCGCGTCGGTGAGAATAAAAACGTTTTGCATCGGAAAATGTGCAGTCATTGCCACCAAAGACAAGAGTCACACCCAACTCTGCAAGCTCTTTACGAGCCAGTGCATACAAGTTACCTAACCACTTGTTTGATTTTGACGGTATCGCAATAAACTCTTCACGCTTAGATGAAGGGTCTAGATTGAAGGCTTGGAGCACATCAATGCCGACTTCAAAGGCGTCTGGGCCAATGGCAGGGCCAAGCCACACCATCACTTGACTTGGGTCTGGGAACTGCGCAACTGCTTGAGTAAGAATGCCACCAGCCAACCCTTGCCATCCAGCATGAACAGCAGACACCTGAGTACCTGAAGCGTCACACAACAGCACTGGCAAGCAATCCGCCGTCATCACCACACAAGGCCAATGCTTGGTTTGCGTGTAGCTGCCATCACAGTCATATAATCCAGCTTGGGCGGGCAAGCTCAATAGTTTTGTAGAATGGGTTTGATTAAGCCAAAAAGGTTGTCGATCTAAATTGAGGTCTGCTTGTAATTTGGCTCGGTGTTGAGATACTCGATCAGGACTGTCTTGCACATGCCGTGCGAGATTAAAACCAGCTAAGCCAATCATTAGCTCATCTGAGTTTAACCCCCGGGTAGTGGACATTGCGCGCACATTAGCGGGCGCGGGCCAATCCGGCGTTAAGTAGCGCGAAGCCAAGCCCACAGGCTGCATTACAATCTCGAATGGGGGTTAAGTTTAGTGTCAATGAGCATGTGTTTAAGTAATTCAGACATATCTTCAGGTAAATCCACTTCCCATTCCATGTCTTCATGGGTGACAGGATGCATCAATTCCAAACGCTTAGCATGCAACGCTTGTCGCTTAAAACCACGCAAGCTGTCCAAAAACTCTTCATCACAACCTTTGGGTAAACGCTGACGCCCACCGTAAAGAGGGTCACCTTGGATTGGATAATTGACATGGGTCATATGCACACGAATTTGGTGAGTACGCCCTGTTTCCAACTTCAATCGAATATGAGTGTGAGCGCGGAACCGACGTAACACTCGAAAATGCGTAATCGCTTCCTTACCCACAGCTGAGACCGCCATTTTCAAACGGTTGCGACTATGGCGCCCCATAGGCTCATCGACAGTTCCACCGCCTGTAAGCACGCCTTGTACAACGGCTTCATATTCACGGCCCATGCTGCGATCTTGCAGCTGAGCAACCAATGCAGTTTGTGCTGGAATCGTTTTAGCAACAACCATCAAACCTGTTGTGTCTTTGTCTAAGCGATGCACTATGCCTGCGCGAGGCACGCCATTAAGCTGGGGACAATGGTGCAGCAAAGCATTTAATAAAGTGCCACCATGATGCCCTGCAGCTGGGTGAACGACTAAACCCGCCGCTTTATTAATAATTAATATATCATCGTCTTCATAAACAATGTCAATATCGATGGGCTCAGGCTGCCAACGCTCTTGAATTTCTATTTGGCATTCTAAGGTGATTTTTTCACCACCATAGAGCTTTTCTCTGGGTCTAAGCTGTAAGCCATTGACGAGAATATCGCCTTCTTCGATCCATTTTTTTAAGCGTGAACGAGAGTAATCTGAAAATGCTAGAGCAGCAATTTGATCAACACGCATGCCTGCCCATTCTGGGTCGACTTGCGCTTGGAGAGAAATAGTTTCGTGCATGATAAGGTTTTCTTTGGCGCTAGATGAGTTAGCATATTAAACTAGGGTATATTGTACAGTATTTAGGACAATTACGCTGTGTAATAACAATGATATACTCAACGCTTTATGCAACCAGGCAGCAACGGACAATCTAAACACTATGCGACTTAATACTTCAAACCGTTTATTTCATCTTTCTGGAATCTTATTTATTAGCTTATTGCTAAGTGCCTGTGCCAACACAGACTCAGGGCCTGTGATTGAGGACATCCAACCAGAAAAAGATCTTTATGCAAGTGCAATTGTGAAACTAGAAGGTGGCGATTACCGTTTAGCGATCGAAGACTTGGAAACTATGGAAGCTCGTTATCCTTACGGCCGTTATTCCAAGCAAGCTCAGCTGGAGCTGATTTATGCCTACTACCGCCTTAATCAACCTGCCTCTGCAAAAGCTGCCGCAAGCCGCTTTATCCGTTTACACCCAGATCATGAACATGTGGATTACGCCTACTATTTAAAGGGCTTAACAGCTTTCGAGGAAAATAAGGGGCCGTTTGACCAATACCTTGGGATAGATAAAGCAAAAAAAGATTCCAGTAGAGCGCGTGATTCCTTTGAGGATTTTTCGACATTGTTGCTGCGCTTTCCAAATAGTGAATATGCCGCAGACGCCCGCATAAGAATGGTCTATCTTAGAAATTTGTTAGCTGAACATGAAATTCACGTCGCTAACCATTATATCTCAATTAATGCTTGGCTTGCGGCCGCAAACAGGGCCAAGTATGTGGTCGAAAATTACCAGCTCACGCCATCGGTAAAACCGGCATTAAGCATTATGGTAAAAGCATATACTGAACTAGGTTTACTGGATAACGCTAATAATGCTCAGCAGGTATTAGAGGCTAATTTTGGCCAGAACAACGTCAATAACGAAGAATCTGTACCACAAGATACACAAATTCCTCAAACTTGGTTCAAGCGATTAACATTTAATTTATTTGACTAACCATAGGTTAAGAATCCCAGCTACAGTATAGTGTGACTGGGCCTTGACGCTTATGCTCGGTATGGCGATAGCGCTGTTCTAGCTGCGCTTGCGCTTGCTTAGCTATGCTTTTTCCTTCTAAATAGTCATCTATTTGATCATAGGTAATACCCAATGAATCCTCATCAGCTTGTTGGGGGTTATGCTCTTCTAAGTCTGCTGTGGGCGTTTTATTGACCAAAGTTTCTGGCGCTCCCATATAAGCGGCCAAGCTTCTCACCTGACGCTTATTCAGCCCAAATAATGGCGCTACATCACATGCACCATCGCCATATTTTGTAAAAAACCCAGTGATCGCTTCAGCGCCATGATCAGTCCCAATCACCAATCCATTTAGCAAACTTGCCACATAGTATTGCGCACTCATTCTAGCCCGGGCTTTGTTATTGCCTCGTGAAAAGTCTAGCTGGTGTGCGCCAGGGGCGGCCAGTGTCACTAGCCCTTTAGCAGCCGCATCCAAGCCTTTAACCATCGCTTCTATATTGATCTCTAGGCGCTGGTTTGGCTGGATATAATCCAAAGCTAATTGCGCATCACTTTCATCAGCTTGCACTCCATACGGCAAACGCACTGCGATAAATTGATACTCAGTGGTTTGATGCTGAGTATTTAATTCATCACATGCCATTTGCGCCAATTTGCCTGCAGTCGTTGAATCTACCCCCCCTGACAAACCTAACACTAATGACTTTGCACCAGCTGTCATGACACTGCGCTTAAGAAAACCTACTCTTTTAGCGACTTGAGCTGCGATATCAATTGTAGGTTCGGTATTAAGTGCTGCAATGATTTTGTGTTGTTGTGAGGTGGCCATAATCTATATCCAAGAGCAATTGGTGATGATTTATTTTAACCCATATTCTTCTCAAAGTGCTTACCTGCAGTGGTGGATTTGCCCGGCTTTACCAAGACTTTTCATTTCTCCAACATCAGACAAAGTTAAAGACCAACAAAGCGCATCTAGTTTTTGTAATCCATCATGGTTTACCGTGGCCGACAATAGAAACCCCGCATCTAATAGTGTGACTTGATAATGATAACGCTCTTGGCCTTGGCCATGGTGGGTTTCAATGGATGCTAGGTTGATATCTTCAAAGTATCGGCCATGCTGCAGGTGCCATATTTCTTGCTGTAAGCCTATGCGCTGTAGTTGCAACCATGCTTGTTGCCTGCCTACAGATAATTGGTGCTGGCGCCATGTGGGCATTGCCAGACCCAAGATGATCCCCACTAAGGCTAGCACCAGCAATAGCTCCATCAGACTGAAGGCTCGCTGACTATTTCCCATTGATTTTTGCCTTATGTTCTAACAGTGGAGGCCATTGATTGATTTTTTCCTGTATCGCTTGATGCTCTTGTGCGACACTTTTTAAACTTAATTGGGCTTGTGACATCAACATAATCACACCTAAAGAAATGAGCATAAGCATCACAATAACGGCTAAAAGCAACCAGCCCTTTTGATTACCTCTTAGGCTCAAGCTTGATGTTAAAGCCAAAGTGAATGGTGAAAAAAACCGCTTAACTGCACACATCAGGTAGCCGCCAAATAAAACTCACAGGGTGTATGACAAACTCGCCGCTTTGGCGCCACAACCATTGGTTCTCATGCCCTGAGATCAATTGCCTACTAGAGGCCGTCATCAGATGTAAATCAACCTTTACTTGATGCAGATCTAACATGTCACTGTGTTGATAGCTGCTTCTCCATTGATCGATAAGACAATCATGATCACTGTCTACGCCAAAACTGAGATTCATAGACTCTACCTGTGCAATAAAACCACTATTTCGCCCACCTAACTTTTTCCTTGTAAGATTATAACTGTGTGCATTGTGAGCATAGTCATACCGGATACAGCTTCCCTTATAGTTGCGCATTAAGCTAATGGAGCCCCTTGTGCCTGATGTTACTCCAGCACCGCACACATTGAACCAATCAGTGAGCACCTGAGCCACTGCTAACTGGCTTTGGGCCTGTGTTTGAAGTAAGGTCTGGGCTAACAGTTTATGTTGATTAAACTGCAGTAAGCTTGCAATTATCGCTGCCATCATAAGCCCTGCAAGGCCCACACTGAGCACCAACTCTAGTAAGGTAAAGCCAGTTTGATGGTGTGGAATTGTTAGAGAACGATGTCTAAATAGATGCATGCCATCCCCTTTTCACATTGATCATTAAATACAGCCAGGCTTTGGATCCAAGTTAAACTAATGGTTAGGCTATTACCTTGAGTACATGCCCCATCACACTCTATATTGAGCTGCGCACTTGGCAAGTGGAGACGTAAGCTTTGTTGCCAATGTGTTGCCCAAGCTTGCGTCATCTCTACTAGATTGCATTGATTACCTTTTAGGCAACCACGCTCTAACATTAACGAGTCGCTTATTAACCCGTCATAATGGTGGGGATAAGCCCATACTTGCGTTGCTACCTGATCTAAAAGACCATTGGCATAGTGCAACTGGCCAGAGTAGATCAACACTTTTTGACTATGAGTTTGGGCTGTAAACAGCACCAAAAACATCATACTAGACAACCCTAGGCTTAATAACACTTCTATTAAGGCCAAGCCCTGTTGATGCGCTGTTTGGTGCATTGTTTGGGCGCCTGTCATACTCACTAAAGACATGGGGATTTTGTCTCACGTAGGCGACCGGTTGATGACAGGACTAGCGCATAGCCTATACCTTCATCGTCAACCCTATCAATAGCTTGGCTTGAAACTGGGCACAAAACCATGGTGCCAGACTGCGCGGTATTACCGGCATGGTTAAAACTGATTTGAAAACCTCGATTAAAACTAAAAGAGACCCCTTTATTAGGTTGCCAATGAGACAGTAGCGTTTCTGTAGACTGCCATTGAGCATCTGCATTGGAGTCTAGATAGATGGCCAAGCCTGATTCAACACCGCAGCTTTGAGACCAACAAAGATTTACCGTAGATTTTTTTTGTAAACTGGTAAGACGTGCGTAACGAATTTGCTGCGACAGCTGTTGCCTTTGGTCATGCAAAGATTGACGCTGCCAAGCAGACGAAAGTGCAGACGCAGCAAAGGAGGCGATGATCGCCAAAAGGGCTAAGACGATGAGCAGTTCAAGTAAGCTCCAACCAGAACTTACAAAGAACACATGTAGACGGTGATTAAATAAACGCATGACAACATCCTTATTGGCTGCTGTCTAAGTGTAGCTTAGTTTTAAAACTTGTGATGAAGAACTGGATTGGCCAACTCACACAAGGTGGCAAGCCGTTAACTAATGGCTAAAATTTCCACTTCAAATTTAAGCTCTACACCTGCTAAAGGGTGGTTAAAATCCACGACCACATCATCCCCAATAATGGTTTTCACAACCCCTGGAAGTTCGGTATTAGCGGCATCGGAAAAACTCACCACTAAACCCGGCTCTAACACCATATCAGGACCAAATTGGTGGCGTTTTATCGTTTGTAAATTAGCTGGGTTGTGCTGGCCAAAGGCCTCTTGCGGAGGCACCGTAAATGTTTGGTGGTCGCCAGTGGCTAAACCGATAAGGCAAGATTCAAACCCCTCCAACAAATTACCATCACCGATGGTGAGCTCTACCGCACCTTTATCAAAAGTGCTGTCGATGGTTTGGCCACTGGCATGATGCAGGGCGAAGTTTAGTTTTACATGAGAAGATGTATTAATGCTTTGAGTCACGCTTTGCTGCCTTTTCTGTTTGCCAAAAATCGATCAATAGTCCCACCACACCGATAAAAATCAAACTATCGGCCAAGTTAAAAGCGGGGAAATAATAGGGAGGGTAATAGACCAGTAAGTAATCCACGACATAGCCATTGACAACCCGATCAACCAAATTACCCAGCGCTCCAGACAATAACAGAGTTAAACTGAAGCCTAGAAATGTTTGTGTTCGAGGGGTATTTCGTAACCACACTAGTAAGTAAATGCTAATGCCTAGGGCTACGAAAGAAAAAAACCAGCGTTGCCAACCTGACTGTGATGCTAAAAAACTAAACGCCGCTCCCTTGTTATGCACAAGGATGAGATCAAAAAACGGCATGACATTAAGTCGCTGGGCATAATCCAAGTGCTGTGTGACACCCCACTTGATTAGCAAATCTAGCGCCCACAGCACCAATACAAGCAAAAAGAACCGCCTTAAGGCTGAAGCTTTGAAGCTCAAAATAAAGCGACTAGGCAAAATGTCGAGTCTCGCCAGCACCACTGACATTATCTACACACCGGCCACATAGCTCTTCTGCAAAGACGCCTACATCTTCGCGATGATGCCAACACCTCTCACACTTTGTATGTTTGGACGCTTGAATGTCTAGTCGTAAGCCTTCAAATTCGGTCTCAGATCCACCCTCTAGGCCAGCCACCAAAGAAGCTTTTGAAGTTAATAATACAAACCTCAATTCGTCACCTAATTGCTCTAATTGGGTATAGAGCTTTGGCACTGCGTATAATGTAATTTCGGCACTTAAAGAACCGCCAATCACACCTTGGCTGCGCTGTGTTTCTAAGTTTTTATTAACCGCCTGCTTTACTTGCATTATTTGCGTCCAGTAGTCTGCCGTCATGCGGCTAGACTTAGCTTGAGGAATATCGTACCAAGTCTCCAGTTGCACAGATTCGACACGTTGACCTGGAATGTGCTCCCACAACTCATCCGCAGTAAAGCTTAAGATAGGCGCAATCCAGCGAGTCATTGTTTCGATTAAGTGATACATTGCTGTTTGTGCTGAGCGACGTGAAAGACTATCTGCGGCGCAAGTGTATTGACGGTCTTTTATAATATCCAAATAGAAACCACCCAAGTCTTGGGAGCAAAAGTGAGTTATTTTTTGGTACACACCGTGGAAATTATAGCTATGATATGCGGCTTCGATTTCTGTTTGTAGTGTTGCGGCACGTTCAAGCACCCATTGATCTAAAGCCAACATGTCATCCACTGCAACCAAGTTATCTGCAGGTTCAAAACCCTTTAAATTGGACAGTAAAAAGCGCGCGGTATTGCGGATTCGGCGATAAGCATCTGCAGTGCGATTAAGAATTTCATCAGACACGGCCATTTCTGCACTAAAGTCCGAAGAAGCCACCCAAAGGCGAATGATATCAGCACCCAAAGTGTTGCACACTTTTTGAGGTGACATTACATTGCCAATAGACTTAGACATTTTTCTGCCTTGGCCATCTACGGTAAAACCGTGGGTCAATACGCCTTTATAAGGCGCTACACCATGCATCGCAATAGAGGTTTTCAAAGACGACTGGAACCAACCACGATGTTGGTCTGAACCCTCTAAATAAAGATCTGCTGGAAAACGTAACTCAGGGCGTTGCGTTAGTACCGAGTAATGAGTAGTGCCAGAGTCAAACCATACGTCCATAGTATCTGTGACTTTTTGATAATCGCAAGCCTTTTCACCTAAAATCTCTGCAGTATCTAGCTCAAACCACGCATCGATGCCCTTTTGCTCTACTTTTTGAGCGACCTCTTCAAATATCTGCGCCGTACGAGGATGTAACTCTTGGGTTTGTCGATTAACAAACAAAGTAATAGGCACGCCCCAGGTACGCTGACGTGAAACACACCAATCTGGGCTAGACGACAACATGCCCGAGATACGCGCTGCGCCCCATTCGGGGTGCCAGGCTACATTTTTTACAGCATCAAGGGCTTTTTCTAACAAACCGTTTTCCGACATAGAGATAAACCACTGAGGCGTCGCACGGTAAATAAGGGGGGTTTTGGTACGCCAGCAATGGGCATAGCTGTGGGTGATTTTGGCCTGATGTACTAGTGTATCGTGAGCTTCTAAGGCAGCAACCACTTGGTCATCTACTTTATAAACATGTGCGCCTGCAAATTCGCCAGCAGCATCTACAAAAACACCATTATCATCAACAAGATTGAGTGTGCCTATGCCGTATGTTCGGCCTACATTAAAATCATCTACGCCATGATCGGGTGAGGTATGCACACTGCCTGTGCCTGCTTCGGTAGTGACATGATCACCCAGTATTACTGGCACTTGGCGCTCATCATAGAAAGGGTGTTGTAAAGCTAGGTTTTCTAACGCTTGTCCCTTAGCTTCGCCCAACACTGTAAACTCATC
Source organism: Oceanospirillaceae bacterium (assembly GCA_024686035.1). Classification (GTDB taxonomy): domain Bacteria; phylum Pseudomonadota; class Gammaproteobacteria; order Pseudomonadales; family Balneatricaceae; genus Njordibacter. Next base: position 2,325 of record JAIBDW010000037.1, on the reverse strand, counting down.
AATGCCGTATCGTCCCATAGCACTTTCTACAAGGTCTTTCGCAAATACTTGACACTCATTATTGACTTGCACTAAAACGTAATCAAACTCGGCGTGCATACTGACTGCTTGGCTTGACGGTAAGGTCCAAGGAGTTGTAGTCCAAATGACCACGCTAGTTGGTAGATCAGTAACCACACCAAAGGCTTGATTCCATGCCTTTTGGTCCATCACGCGATAGCGCACATCAATGGATAAAGACACTTTATCTTGGTATTCAACTTCAGCCTCTGCCAAAGCTGACGCGCCCACCACACTCCAATAAACAGGCTTATAACCTTTTACCAAGTGGCCATTTTCAACGATTTTGCCCAACGACCGGATGATATTGGCCTCTGTTTCAAAACGCATGGTTTTATATGGGTTTTCCCAGTCACCTATAATACCTAAGCGAACAAAGTCTGCCATTTGCCCTGCGACTTGCTTCTGTGCATAAACACGACATTTTTCGCGAAATACAGCATGAGTCACTTTGTTGCCAGCTTTGCCGATTTTTTGCTCTACCTTGTGCTCAATCGGCAGCCCATGGCAATCCCAACCAGGTACGTAAGGCGCATCAAAACCACTTAAAGTCTTAGACTTTACAATAATATCTTTGAGTATTTTATTCACTGCGTGGCCAATATGAATATCACCATTGGCGTATGGAGGGCCATCATGCAATATAAACTGTTCTTTACCTTTGCCTGCTTCGCGCAGTTTGTTGTAAAGATCCATTTGCTGCCACTTTTTGAGTATTTTAGGCTCGCGTTGGGCTAAATTACCACGCATCGGGAAGTCTGTTTGAGGTAAGTTCAAAGTGGATTTATGGTCGCTCATACTTTTATTCGCTTCTTAAATAATAATCAATTAAATCTATTGGGATGCCACAGCAAAAATGTCTTTGGCTGTTTGCATGTCTAATTTTATCTGTGCTTGCAGTTGCGCAAGCCCGTCAAACTTTTTTTCACTACGAATAAACTGACAAATTTCTACACTTATCGTCTTACCATAGAAATCATCACTAAAATCAAATAAGTGCACCTCAAGCTGCGGTTGGACACCCACAAGTGTTGGACGGTAGCCAATATTAGCTACACTTTCGATGGGCGTATCTAGCAGACCATGAACGAGCGTAGCATAGACCCCTTGAAGGGCCGGCCGTGGCTTTTGTAAGCGAATATTCGCTGTCGGCACACCTAACTTTCGACCCAGTTGTTGTCCGTAAGCCACTTTACCTGTCACTAGAAACTTTCGGCCAATAAAGCGCCTAACTGCAGCTAAGTCATGGATTTCCAAAGCATTTCGAATACGCGTACTTGAAACGCGTTCACCATCAAGTTCACAGGTTTGTGTATTTTCAACATCAAAACCATGAATCAAACCTTCAGATTGTAATAAACCATAGTTGCCCATGCGGCCCTTGCCAAAACGAAAATCATCGCCTACAACAAAATGTTTCACTGACAATCCTCTCACCAACAATTGCTGAATGAAATTATGAGGACTAAGACTTAGCAACTTAGCATCAAAACGCAGACATAAAACCCGATCAATACCATGCTGCTCAAGTAGCAGTAGTTTTTCTCGCAAGCGCGTAATTCTGCGGGGCGCCTGATCCTTAGCAAAATATTCCAACGGCTGCGGTTCAAACAATACCACCACAGCAGGCAACCCCTGCATGAGGGCCTTTAGTTTGACTTGGCGTAACACCCTTTGGTGGCCAACATGAACACCGTCGAAATTTCCAATGGTCGCCACACAGCCACGATGCTCAGGCTTGAGGTTATAAAGACCACGAATAAATTCCATAAACACTCGTCAAATTTGAAGCCATTGGCATCAGCAAAAGTAAGCCTTGCATTATATACTAGACCCGCAGCATTTTGCGACTTAGAACACGCTTATTACCAATTGATATTTAGGTCTATTTTGGGCCTTGTATATGCCAGCGTCGAAGACCTGATAATAACAGCCCAACGCTATAGGCTAAAGTGCCTATAGCAACCACTAGGGCTAAATGTTCTATACGCTGCCACATGCCCCACGCTAGCCATGTTTGTGCAGGCTTGAACGTCATATAAATGGCGCCTATTAAGGCCATGTTTGAAAACACCACACGCAATGAAAAAATCATCCATCCTGGATTAGGTTGCCATATTTTTTTACGATACAAACCAATACCCAGTAATACTGCATTAAGCAAAGCAGACAGGGATGTCGCCATCGCTAAACCCACATGGGCAAACTGCCAGACCAACAACAAATTTAACAACATGTTGCTAGCCATCGCCCAAATACCAATTC
>JAIBDW010000069.1 GCA_024686035.1 Oceanospirillaceae bacterium | reverse complement strand
GCTCAGGCTTCCATGCAGATTTTTCTGCTGGCTGAGACCAAGGCGGATCATTACTTTTAGAGCTAGATTTAGCCGCACTACTGCCTGTGCGTCCTGCTAGGCGATCATATTCATTGGCCTTTGTTTCACGCTTTTCACGCACACGTTCTGCGTCTTCTAAACTAAGCTCCAAAGGCGCACCTGCTACCTGGCCTTCAGGGATAATACGATCACGAGGCGGTAGCTCAAACTGGTCACTAGACACCTTAGGCAAGCTTTTAAACTTATACAAATAAAAGGCTTCTACCTTTTCACGCGCCCACTGTGTTTTTTTCAAAAACTTCACACTAGAATCAATGCTTGGGTTGGTTTTAAAGCTGTGGATGTACAAATAAGCATGAAGAATTTCAAAGCCATAATGATCAACAATTTGCGTGAGCATGGTTTTCAAATTTAAACCATGCAGAGGATTGTTTTGGTAATTAATTTCTTCGGGCATGCCTGCGTGTACCTAATGTAATTTATAGATTAAATTATACCTTATTGCAGACCTTGATGTAGAACTTGATCAAAACCTTAGTATGACCTTTAAGCAGCCACACTATAGTTTGCCCAAACACATGGCTCTATGCGCATTTTTCTTTGTGGGGCCGCGCATTGTTTATAAAAGAGCCTAACTCCAGTCATTTTTTAAGCCAGCACCAAAAGCGCATAGGCTTTGCGCTGCAGTCCTTTATGCCCGCAGGTGCAAAACAAACCATTGGCCAAAACAACTGGTCCCCAGCACGCGGCCATTGCACCCAACACAGCCATCACTATTTCGCCCGACTCCAAACCGATATGGCACCTGCAAGCGTCATGATTAGAGACAAATCCAATCAAAACTTTTCCGACATCCTTTACCATGAGGCAAAAGCAAAAAGAGACTATTAAATCAGTGTTTTAGCTGTGTTGAATCTTGATCTCAGCCACCAGCACGGGTATCATGCGTGCTCCCATACGGGCCTGTGGCGCGGCGGTTAGCGCAGAGGACTCATAATCCTTTGGTCGTCAGTTCAAATCTGACCAGGCCCACCATACAAAACTCAATGGTTTCAACGCCTTGAGGCAAAAAAGCCCAGCTAATCACTGGGCTTTTTTGTGCATGTCATATTAATGTCAATAACCTATTTAGTAGCTTTCAGAGCATCGAATGGCAAATCTATGTCACAGAGGATTTTGACACTCACATAAAATACATGAAGAAAGTCGCGCTTTCTTAGTTATACAAATGCAAAGTGCATAAATCCGTTGCTTCCGGTGTTTCGGTTCTAGCGCGGCATTGGGCACCACATACATTAAAACTTTCAGGCTAATGTCGATCGCATGTCAATTCGGTGTTTATTCTAATTCTGGTATTGGTGCACCACAAGATAAACCTATATCTCTACACATACCTTCCCAGGTTTTGAATAGCTTCAATAGTTCACATGTTGATACGCACCCACTTTATAACAGCGTATCACAACTTCCTCTGGCACGGCGCAACAAAAAATGGGTGATCTGGCGTTGAATTATTGCATTATAATTATAAGTTATTTATACAAGCTTTAAAGCTGCAATTGCTCTGGATACTGCTAAATATATTTCCTTTTTATCGGGGTTTTACTGTATATTAAACCCATGACGACAAGCATCAACCTCAATTACAAAGAAGTACTATTCGATACTTCAGCCACCCAAAAAGCGTATCGGGCGATCCGCCAAATGATCGTTCTGTGTACATTGCCACCTGGTGAAAAGCTTAAAATCCAGAGCCTAAAAACGACCCTAAATATAGGCGCTTCACCAATTCGTGAAGCCCTAAGCTTACTTACTTCAGACTTATTAGTTGAACGCATTGACCAACGTGGTTTTCGTGTTGCTGCTGCAAGCCGAGAGAATTTTGAAGAGCTATTTAGCTTGCGTTGTTCATTAGAGGATATGGCACTGCGTCAATGCATTGCCAATGCCACAGATGAATGGGAAGAAAATTTGGTACTTTGTCACCACCGTTTAGGCTGCAGTGTCCGTGACAAAAATGGCAATTTTGAGCAACACCATAAAGCATTTCACACAGCACTGCTGGCCAACTGCGGCTCATCCATTCTAATGAAATTTTGTAATCAGTTGTATGACCTTAATGTCCGCTATCGAAACCTTGCTGGTCAATCTTCAACCTATCCGTTACGTGATGTCACTGATGAACATGCAAATATTTTGCAAGCCGCGCTGGCAAGAGACGCCAACAAGGCAAGTGAACAACTACTCACACACTACCGCCTCACTGGTGCATTTTTAGCTGAACAGCTCTCCTAAACTATAAAGCCCCAATATGGGGAACAACACGCCCTGTGATGTTGTTAGCGCCTCTTTACCAGTCTATCCAACAATCATTTCCAGTGGTGAGTTTTGGGCTACTATAGGGTTATTCTCTGCCCACGCCTTCAGTGTTAACTTGAATAGGCTTTTCTCAGTACATTTTTTTGAACTTTTCCCATGGTATTGCGGGGTAGTTCATCAACAATAAACACATGCTTAGGCTGTTTAAACTTAGCAATACTAGTACTTAAGGCCTTTTTAATCGTATCTTCAGTCAAGTTAACCCCAGGTTCAACAACAATCACTGCAGTGACTGCCTCGCCAAAATCACTATGGGCTAGGCCAATCACTGCCGATTCAACAACACCATCCAAATCATCAATCACTATCTCCACTTCTTTTGGATAAACGTTGTACCCACCTGTGATGATAAGGTCTTTTGAGCGACCAATGATAGATACGTATCCCTGATCATCGATCATGCCTAGATCACCGGTAATAAAAAAGCCATTTTCACGTAACTCTTCTTTAGTTTTTTCGGGCATTTTCCAGTAGCCCTTAAATACATTGGGGCCTCGCACTTCAATTGAGCCAACTTCCCCAATGGGAAGTGTCTCTCCTGATACTGGATCAGTGATTTTTACTTCAACCAAGGGCAAAGGAAAGCCCACAGTGCCAGGCCTTCGATCACCTTGATACGGGTTTGACGTATTCATATTAGTTTCTGTCATGCCGTAGCGCTCAAGAATGGCAGTGCCAGTTTTTTCTTGCCATTTGACATGAGTTTCTGCCAATAAGGGTGCTGAACCAGAAACGAACAAACGCATGTTAGCCACACTGTGTTTAGACAAATATCGGTGGTTGAGTAGGCGCACATAAAAGGTTGGAACACCCATTAGCACTGTTGCTTCTGACATGGCATCCACAATCTGATCCGCATTAAAGCTTGGCATAAAAATGAGTGATGAACCTGCCGCTAGGGTGATATTGAGTGCAACAAAAAGGCCATGAATGTGAAAAACAGGTAAGGCATGAATCAACACATCCTTGTCACTAAAGCACCAATAGTCCTTTAGGGTACTCGCGTTACTCCAAAGGTTCTCGTGGGTCAGCATGGCTCCTTTAGAGCGCCCTGTAGTCCCTGAAGTGTATAAGAAGGCCGCTAAATCAGAAGCATCACGTGGGACAACTTTAAAGGGCTCGGTGCGATCTAGGGTAGAAAAGTCAGTGATACTGCCACTCCCATCCGCTGCTAAAGTTTCTACAGCTAGTACCCCAAGGCGTTTGGCAATAGGCTCAAGCTGAGCATACAATTTTGGATCACAAACAAATAGGCTAGGAGAGGCATCTTCTATAAAGTAGCTTATTTCTGCAGGGGTATAAGCCGTATTCAAAGGCAAGAACACAGCCCCTGCTAGCACGGTGGCAATGTATAATTGCAATACTTCAATTGACTTGTCTGCTTGCACGGCCACCCGATCATTGGGTTTTACGCCCTTGCTTATCAACACCTGCGCAAATGCCTGCGCACCATCAAAGAAGGCTTGGTATGAAACCAAGCTTTTATCTGGCATCTTCGCAAATACTCCCTCACTTTGGGCGACCGACGCTGCCCTTAGGTGCTGCGCCAGATAATTTCCTTCATACATAATTAAATCCTTAGTCCAATCATCCAACTACATGTTATTTGAGAAGGTTGTTTACAGCAGGTGAAATGATAATGTCATCGCCGTTAGAGTAGGCTTCGTGGTTTGCTTCAATGTCTTCTATATTGTATTGGTAATTTACCATGCATCCCCAAGCGTTATTCACACCGTTAGGCGAGACATCGGCGGACAAATGAATATTTTCAAGACAAGCGCCATTGCCTAAATGAAAACGTGATACTGGATCAGAAGCACCACCACGAGGAGACCGAGTGGCTACCAAATACTTTGCTACCAATTTTTTTAGTTGATTATTGCCACTAATAAAATCCAGCAGCGTGTTATCTTCCTTGGCCTCTTCCAACTGTGTAATCAATGCTAAATCTTGATCATTGGTCAAAGGGTCTGGATTACTGGCCTGGGCTAAACTCCATTTTCTAAACCCAGGTACGGGTGACAAAGTGACAAAGGTTTTTAAATTGGGGAACTCACCATGTAAACTTTCAACCACCTGTTTGATGAGAAAATTGCCAAATGAAATACCTTTTAAGCCACTTTGGCAGTTTGATATTGAGTAAAATACGGCCGTAGTAGCCTCTTCAGGGATTAGATGGGCGCGTTCATCACAAAGAATGGGGGCAATTGCATCTGGGTTTTTGGCTGTGATGGCAACCTCAACAAATATCAAGGGTTCGGTGCCCAATGCAGGATGAAAATAGGCATACAAGCGTCGATCAGGCGCGGCCACTCTTAAACGCAAGTCTTTCCAACGGTGTATTTCATGTACCGCTTCGTAGGCTATTATTTTTTCAAGCACAGCAGCCGATGTGTTCCAGTCTATGCGTTCTAGCTGCAAGAAACCACGGTTAAACCAGGACACAAAAAGGTGTGAAAAATCCTGATCTAAGGCTTTTAGTTGCGTGTGACTGCGCACAAAACCCAGAAGATCAGCACGCATGTTCACTAGTTTCAAGGTGGCATTGGGTGCTTGATTAAGACGCCTAATTAATTGCTGGCTCCTTGGCTCAGAAGCAAAGTGCAATGCTCGGCTAGAGGATGAGGTTTTATTCTTTCGCCATGCATCAACCGCTTTGTCTAGGGCCGCATCATCCATACCGAAGTGTTGCAAGATGTCTAAAAAAAACTCTCGTTTTTGTTCAGCACTGAGCATTTGGTAGCGCGTCAAAATATAGCTTGCCTGAGCCAGGCTTGTCGCCTCCCCTGCTTTGCTAAGAAGCTCTTCACACTGCTGCAATAAAGTCTGTTCAGGCAAGCGTTTACCGGCGCCCAAACGGGTGCCGATGTCCGTAACTTTAGCGAGCAAATCACTAAGTAAGTTGATGGACGAAGACCTGTCAACCTTGCCAAACATTTGCAGCATGGCGTTTATGCTTCATCCAATATAGGGTTGCACAATACACCAATCCCTTCAATTTCAATTTCACAGATGTCACCATGCTTCATAAACACCGGTGGTTTGCGAACGTAACCCACACCTGCTGGTGTGCCTGTGACAATTACATCGCCAGGTTCTAGTGTCATGCATTCGCTCAGCTTGGCAATCAAATCATCAATTGGGAAAATAAAATCAGCAGTGTTGGCGTCTTGCATAACTTTACCATTGAGGCGTGATTGAATGCGTAAACCATCCGCTCCTGCTGGTAGCTCGTCAGCAGAAACAAACTCAGGGCCAAATGCACCTGTATTGTCAAAGTTTTTGCCGATCGTCCATTGTGAACTTTTCTTTTGGTAATCACGTAATGTAGCATCATTAAACAGGCTGTAACCGGCCACATATTTGAGGCCGTCTTCTTTAGCCACATTCTTAGCCTTACGCCCAACGATGGCTACCAACTCTGCCTCATAGTCGAGCTTATCTGAACATTTTGGTCGAATTATAGGGTCATTATGGGCAATAAGAGAGGTAGCCCCCCGGTAGAAAATTTCAGGGTAGCTAGGAGGCAGTGCCCCCCCTTCAATGGCATGTGCAGCATAATTACGGCCAATACAAATGATTTTTGGTGGTCTGGGAATAAGCGGAAGATAGGTCACCTCATCGACTGATACGAATGCATCGCGGCTAGCTGACTTCAGCGCAAGCTCTGCTTTTTTCATACCCTCTGGACCCAGCTCTAGCAAACCTACAAGGTCGGTCGGCAACGATGGGGCGGCAATTGATAAGTCAATAATCTCATTGCCCGCTGGGCACCCTATACGGCCCTGGCCTTTTCTCAAAAATGTTACTAGTCTCATAATAATTCCATTAGCAGATTATTTATTGGGTCGTTCATTATTTTTTAATGAGCTTTAAGTGATCAGTGTTTAAGATTTTTGTTGATGGCTTCTAGTCTTTAGACAAAATGACGTCAAATTTAACCGCCAAATAGGGCTCATGAACTTTACCTGACAAGGCCATGCCTTTTGGAAAATCTTGCGGCTGTGCGTGTTGATAGGTCATCACTAGATCTTCACGCACACCAAACACAGTGTCTTGGTCGAGGTAGGGATCATCCGCCGGAAATATTTCGGTCACAAGCGATTGATAGCCCGGCGCAGTCACAATATAGTGTAAGTGTGATGGGCGCCAAGGGTGGCGTCCGCAAGCACGCAAAATTCCTCCAACTGGGCCGTCTGATGGTACTGTATATTCCACAGGCTTTACCGTGGTAAAGGCATAATAGCCGTCATCGGCTACGCTCATAAGGCCGTGGAAAGAAAAGGTGTCTTGTGCCTCGTCCTGACTTGCATACAGGCCATTTGGTGCTGTTTGCCAGATATCAATTTGAGCACCAGGGATAGGTTTGCCGTGCGTATCACGAATGACACCTTCAGCCAAAAGAACAGGGCCACCAAAGTGGCGCTTCATATCTCCACCCACCGCTAAGGCTGGCGCTCCAGAGACATGGAAGGGGCCAAGAACTGACGAGGAAGTGGCGTCATCACGCGAGTGGATCATATCCACCAAAGACGACAAGCCCAGCACATCAGAGGCAAGAACGAACTCATGACGATCCTCACTTTCGATGTCAGCGCAGCCTTCTAAAAAAGCAATGCCTTGGCGCCATTCATCGTGGGTCAAGTTGGTGTCCCGAGCAAAATCGTGAAGGTGTTGCACCAGAGAACTCATTAGTTGTCTAGTTCTAGGGTTCATATCCTCGGCCATATAGCCTTTAAATATATCTGTAATATTGTCTTTAGTGACATTACGCATGTTGCGATTCCTTAAAGCAGAATAAGGCTAAGGGATGGAAATTCGATGAGTACAAACAACACTATCAACATGACAAAGGCGAATGGAAGTGCACCCATAAACACGTCTTTAAGCGTGATTCTATCGTCATTGAGGGTTGATTTAATCACGAAACAAGAAATTCCCAATGGCGGAGTCAGTAAACCAATTTCGGCGCCAATCACAGTAATAATGCCAAACCACACCAATGAAAGGTTCATCGCTTCAACTAAAGGTAAAAATAAAGGCACCACAATTAAAATGATTGATGCTGTATCAAGCAAAGTGCCCAGAAACAGCATCAATAGCACATACAGCATTATGATGGTCCAAAATGAGGCCGAGTTGCCAGCCAACAGATCTTGCAGCTCATTGGGCAAGCCAGCAAGGCCAAGCATCCGCGAATAAATAGAGGCAGCAGTGATCAAGAATAAAATGGCCGCAGTAATATGACCGGTTTCTAACAAAGCTTCCTTAAAGCCTTTCACTGTTAGAGATTTACGCGCTAAGGCAATAAATATAGCGATCAAAGAACCAACGGCGCCCGCTTCCACAGCGGTCATCCAACCAGTATAGATGCCACCAAGCACAACGGTGATCAGGCCCACGGTGGGTAAGGTTTTAGATAATATTTCTCGCTTGGACATCCATTCGGTGTCTGATACCTTGCGACCACCCACAAACTTAGGCGTATATTTGGCCATAAACCAGATCGCACCTACGTAAGCCACGGCCAGCATAATTCCTGGAACCACACCTGCAAGAAACATATCGCCTACCGATTGCTCGGCCACAAAACTATAGATAATGAGCATTGCAGAAGGTGGAATGATCATCCCTAAAACCGAAGAGCCAGCCACTACGCCCACAGCAAAGCGAGGGTTATAGTCCTGGGCGATCATTTGGGGTACGGACACTTTTGTAAATACCGAAGCAGATGCGATGGAAGACCCAGTCACAGCCGCAAATACAGCGTTGGCTCCCACAGTGGCCATACCAATGCCTCCTTTAACCTTGCGAAAGCGCATCGTCATCACTTCATAGATGTCTTTGCCTAAGCCAGCTTTGGATACGATTAGTCCCATAAAGGTGAACAAGGGTATGGTCGCGAAACTGTACACCATGGCACTATCGCCAACGGCAATTTTCAATAAGTTTAACGACAAAGTGAAATTGTCACGCATTAACCAAATTGAGACCAGAGAAACCATCCCTAAGGCGACCGGGATATAGACACCTGCGTAAATCAAAAAGACAATAGCAACAACCGTTATTAGGCCGATTTCAATAGGACTCATTTGAATGATTTACCTTTTCTGGATTGGTCGTGCTCAGGCATACGAATAAGCTTAGGGCGATCTTGCGCTGTAATAACCTTGAGAATAAAAATTAGAGAAGCCAAGGCGCTGCCGCCGGCGATCACCAATTTGATTGGCCACCAAGGCACTGTAAACAGACCTGGAACCCCAAAGTAATCTTGTGTACCCCACATTTTGATGAATTCGGGGAACATGATGTAGGCAATCAAACCCATGAAGATGGCTGAGACTGCGTTGATCATCCGCCTTATAGCGTTGGTTAGTTTAGGACTTCGACCATGGAGTAGATGTAGAAATCCATCTGAGCGTGTCAGTCGATCAACGCGCACCACATCAGCCAATTGTAAAAATACAATAAACACCACCGACAGCTGCACTAGCTCGTAGGTGCCTTTAAGTGGGGAGTTAAATAGGCCTCGGGCGACCACATCAACATTGAGAATTACCACCAACGCAAGCACGGTAAATGTACCGGCTGCGTTGGCAGTGATTGCCAAAGAATTAGCGACCCAAGTGAGGCCAGACAGTGCAACTTTAAGCATACTTCTAGCCTCTTATAGGTTGTCAGAAGTTTAAGGCTAGCGCCAGTTACGTACGCCAACAAAGCCACTGGCTTCAAGTTTGCCAAGGTAGGCTTCTAGCATGGCTGAGCCAGCCTCACCTTTCGCGTCAAGCTTAGCTGCCCACTCTGATGCGATATGCGGCATAGCTTCGGCCCAAGCCGCACGGTCTGCTTCAGAAACTTCAACGATGGTGCCGCCTGCCGCAACATAAGCGGCTTCAGAAGCCGCCGCTCGATCCATAGCAATACCTGCAAGATGATCACGGTAGTCAATGGCTACAGCACGCAGCGCTGCTTTAACTTCGTCTGGAAGTGTGTCCCAATAATCTTTGTTTACCGTGACTGTTTTCGAGTTCACAGCACCCAAATCAACTCGCAGCATATAAGGTGCCACTTCTGATATTTTAAATGTAGCCGCCGCTTCTGGCCATAACATCGCTGCATCAACCAAACCGGTTTGCATCATGTTATAAAAATTGGTCAAGCCGCCACGAACACCAGCAGTGTCTTTGATGCCTTCAAGATAGCGAAGGTTAATGCCTGCGCCAGCAACTTTAAATCCTTCAAGATCTGAGATCTTAGAAATTTCTTTGCTTGAGAACATCTGGTAGCTGTTTAGCACCACACCTGTCGCTAAGTAAACTTGGTTCTGGGCAGCAAATTCATTTTGCATTGCTGGGTATTCGCGAGCAATTTCGTCCACAGCTTTAGCGACGGCCCTGGCATCAGATGATACAAACGGAGTCACAGAAGCAAGGCCTTGGCTTGGCAGCTTCGATGAATGAAAAATGGTCGTAACAATACCAATGTCTCCCAATCCCAACTGCACTCCTTCCAAAACACCTTTAGGTTTGACGATAGAACCGCCATAATTTTCTTGCCAATCCATCACATAGTTGCCAGTAACAGCAAGACGGCGATCAACTTCGGGGATAAAAAAGTTAGTAAACTCTTTGACCCAAAGCGACCGGTCAGGGTAGCCATCAATAACCACTGCCGACACTGTTTCTTGCGCGGCAGCAGGCAATGCGGCAAATGGTAGCGCTACTATGGCTGCAATAGTGGCGCCTAAAAGGCTGCGTTTTTTCAAATTAATCATATGCATCTACTCCTAAAATGTGGCACGTTGGCCTCGTTTATTTTTATTTTAAGTCACTTTGACCCAATTAACGCTTAACTTTGTGCCTGCAGCCTCGAACAGCTTTGCTATGGCACAATATTTAGTAGTTTCCACTGCCACCAAATCCAACTCAGACTGACCTGCAGAGGTTTTGCAGTTTACAGTTAACGTGATTTCTGGAAACGGAATGTCAATTTCTTGCTCCATGAGCACGC
>JAIBDW010000006.1 GCA_024686035.1 Oceanospirillaceae bacterium | reverse complement strand
TTGTAAAGTCCTGATGAGAATGAATCTAAGCCTAAACCAATGGTTTGAGCAATGCCTAAAATAGTTGCCACTATGGCTGTGATATCAACCACATGCCCCAAGTTACCTTCTAAAGACTTACCAAACAAAGGTGCAAGCGTAGAGCGAATGGTTAACGGCAAACCACGTGAGTAAGTAAAGAAGGCCAATGAAATACCTACCAATGCGTAGCAAGCCCAAGCCCCTACCCCCCAGTGTAAAAAGGAGTACTTATACACAGAGTCTAATGCTGATGCCGTTTTAGGCATTACCAAGCCCTCGATAGCATCCATATTGCCTGCAGCAACTTGTGTGGTGTACTGGGCCCAAACATCGGCGCCGTCAGCTAGCGCAATGTTAGATGCAGCAAAGGCGTCTTTAACCACCATAGCACTCATGCGAATGTCTGGATTGTCTGCAATGTGCCACATGGGCTCACCTGCAGCATAACCCAACATGCCAATACCAATACCGGCACCAAACATCATGGAAAACCATGAAAAGTTGGAAAATTCTGGCTTATCATCGCCTGTGCCTAGCTTAATCTTGCCCCACTTAGGGTGCACAGCGATGGCAATACAGACTAAAACAAAAAATGCCACAGAGTAGGTGTAGTAGTAGTTCAGGTGTGCAAAAGACCAGCTCTTTAGCTGCCCCAATACGTTACCTGCAGCTTCAGGATAAATAACACACCAAAGTACGATTAAAGCGATAATAATCTTCGACGATAGTGCAACTAAACTGTTAAACCCATCATAAAATCCGTCTTTTGACAGATTTATTTTGAGTTCTTTTAACGGTGGTGAAATAGGCAAAGTAGATCCCCTGAAATTAATTGATCAATACAAATAATTTAGATTCAATAGACTAAATTTATTTACTTATTATAGAACGCACACTAGAAGTGCACGTTACTATAGTAATCCCCCTACTGGTATTGTTTACACTCATTTTGCGACTTGCATTATTTTCAATGCGACATTCTTGTAACAATATTCTTATATTAGATAAATTTAAATTAAAATTATACCAAAAAGCAGATAATTCAACTAGCCGCTAATAGTTCACGAAGATTTGTATTTTCACCAGTATCTCTGCACAACTAGGATAAAATACGTTAGAATTAACGCACGTAAATCCACATTTTTGACACAAAACAGGTCTGCTATGAACAAACTACAACAACTTAAAACCATGACTACAGTCGTAGCTGATACGGGTGATTTGGAAGCGATTAAACAATACCAACCAGAAGATGCCACTACTAACCCATCACTGGTATTAAAAGCTGCACAAATGCCGCAGTATGCTCACCTGATCGGTCAAGCCAAACAATGGGCCACTGCTCAAGGCAACACCGACCAAGCGCACATGGATGACATTTGCGACTACCTCGCTGTAGCCATTGGTAAAGAAATTTTAAATGCGGTGCCTGGTCGCATTTCTACTGAAGTGGATTCTCGCTTGTCATTTGATACCGATGCAACAGTGGCTAGAGCGTTAAAAATTATTGACCTGTACCAGCAACAAGGTGTGAGTAAAGAGCGTGTGCTAATCAAAATAGCCTCGACATGGGAAGGTATTCAAGCAGGCAAACAGCTTGAAGCCCTAGGCATCAATTGCAACCTCACCTTGTTATTTAGCTTTGCCCAAGCCATAGCATGCGCTGAAGCAGGCGTTTACTTAATCTCGCCTTTTGTTGGCCGCATTATGGATTGGCACAAAGCGGCACAAAAAGTAGACGGCTTTGAACCTGCGCAAGATCCAGGTGTTATTTCAGTCAGTAAGATCTATCACTACTACAAGCAACATGGCTACAACACTGTAGTGATGGGCGCTAGCTTTAGAAACACCCAAGAAATTGAGCAATTAGCCGGCTGTGACCGCCTAACGATTAGCCCTAACCTGATGCAAGATTTAGCGGATGATATGGGTGATTTGGTGCTACAGTTGGATAGTAAGAATATCCCAGTAAGCCAAGAAAAACTCAGCCTTAATCAAGCAGCTTTTCGTTGGATGCATAACGAAGATGCCATGGCTACAGAGAAGTTAGCTGAAGGTATTCGTAATTTCACTCGCGATCAAGAGACTTTAGAGTCTCTTTTAGCTTAAAAATAAGGCTACACTACACACTGGTGTTCTAATACATCCACCAAGTTTTTAAACTCTTGGTGGTTCTTTTTATTCATGCCCATTAAAGTTTTATGGGCTTCTAATACTTTTTGCTGCACAGTAAGGTCGGAAAAATCACCTTGGGCCAGCTCATGAACCGGCTGCATGTTTTCTTCTAAGTGTTCTACTAATACAAACACTTTGTCAAAACCCATGCTCAATATCACTCGCGTTATATTAGCATTGACAGAAACCAAGGTAGGTACAAACCCCATTTCTTTTTTCATGCGAATAGACATTTTAGCCAGCATACCAAGGGTTGTAGAGTCTATTCCTTGAGTTTGAGTAAGGTCTATCAATATGGTTTTAAAATATCGGCTTTGGAAAATATTATCTAAGTATTGATCCAATGCTGGGCACAATGTAAGCCTGACATCACCTACAAATTTAATCACATGGGTGCCGTCATGGTCGGCTACTATAATTCGCCCTTTAAGCATAATTGTCTCCGCAGATACTTAACAAGGCGATATCGTCTGGCACCGACTCTAAGCCCTCAATATCCAGAGTGCTTACCAAGCCACTTAAACTGCTGTCGCATTGTTGCAATATATTACGCAATTCTTCTTCCTTATCGGTTGCTTCATCACAAGGTAATATTTCTAAAATACCATCAGAACTTAATAACAACTTAAAATCTGCTTTAAGCCTTTGGGTTAGGTCTGTATATTGTGCATCGTCAAACAAACCTAAGGGTAAACCACTACCAATGCCTTCCAAATAGGTCACTTTACCATTTTGTGTAAGCAACGGCATGGGCAAATGCCCTCCCACACAATAGGTTAGCATTTGGCTACTGCGGTCTAAAAAACCCATGAACACCGTCATGTGTTTATCAATATTAAAATCAAGTAGTTCTGCGTTAATCTGAGCCACCACAGCAGCAGGTGAAATGACGCCTTTGTTATCTGATGCTAAGGACTCTCGCGCTAGACGATTGGTAATGTTTTTGAGCAACACAGACAAGAAAGCAGAAGATGCGCCATGGCCTGACACATCAGCCAAATAAAACAAAACACGATCATCATCTAAGCGAATGTGATCAATAAAATCGCCACTCAAATAAAGTGAAGACTTCATGTACCGCCGCATACTTAAGCCATTCACACTACATTTTTCGGGAGGCATCATGCGTTGCTGAATCAAGCGACCTGCAATTTGGTCTTGTTGTAGCTCTGCAAGGCTTTTATTGACTTGTTGATGGGCTTTTTCTAGCTGCTTTCGATACTGCGAATTTTCATAAAATAACGCTGAACGTTTTACCTGTCGAGCAACACTTTGATCTAGCTCAAGCATGGAGTCTAACGGCAAACTGAACACGTCAGTAACACCCAATCGCAACATATTTATAACACTTTGAGAAGCGTCTACTTGGGTCAGTACAATAAGGGGGACATCAACACACCTTTCCAACATATCCTGCAACAAGGCCGTTAGCGTGGGGTTGTCTCGATGGTATTGGAACAACACTACATTCACCGTTGCATCAGTTATAAAGGCCAATGCTTCAAGCGGATCATCAGTTGCCGTCACTTGATAATGACGTGCTGAATAATATGTAGTGATTTTATGTTTAAGGTCGAGATCGCTACTAACGATCAGGATCTGACTGACGTCAGGTTCCATAGCAAAACTTACTCCAGCCCATTAACGGGGGCTAATGTGCCAACGATATGCTCTTTAAGCCCTGCTGACAAGTACAACCTTAGTCGTATGTATTAAAAATCGTCAAAATCATCATTTTCGCTTGGTACGCCATCATTTATCATATATTCGCGGCGCTGCAGGTAGGCATCCCGCACAAACACATACGGGTCCCCTTTAATAAGTGAACCCAGGTTCCCAAGCTTATGCCTGAGGTCTATCAACTCAAGTGTGGTTAAGGGCAAATTGCCCGTGGTAGGGTCATGTTGATTAACGGGGCTAGCCACCGCATTTACTGCCAAGGCGCTAGCATCTCTTAGGGTACTTGGGCCAAAAAAAGGTAAAACAATATAAGGGCCAGAGCCAACACCCCAATAAGCTAGCGTTTGACCTAAATCTTCAGACTCCTGATAAATGCCTTCTTGGGCGGCTATATCCATCAAGCCACCGATACCTATTGTGCTATTCACGATAAACCTGCCTAAGTGGTTTGCTGCTTTTTTAGGTTTAAGCTGCAAGCTATGGTTTAAAAAGTTACCCATGTCTCTTAGATTAGCAAAAAAGTTACTTACCCCTTGCTCTAGAATGTCTGGCGTTAGCGTTTCATACACATTGACTACAGGTACTAATACAGTTTTATCCACTGTATCGTTAAACGAGTAGATTTTACGGTTAAAGTTTTCGTATGGGTCTTTCGGATCTGCATCCACCGAAGGTGAATAGCGAGTTGGTGCACTTGAGCAAGCTGCTAACGTCATTAAACAAAGTACTAAGGCCCCTACCCGAGCTACGTTTAGTTGTCCTTTCATATGTTTCTCTTGGTTTTTAACGCTTGGCTTAAGGCTACCATGCCATAACCTGCTTTATAAATGGAATCGTAATGCGTCGCTTTTCGTGCCATGAAGCGGCATCTAAGGCGTCTAATACGGCCAACAAATGAGTGAGACCACGTGGGCTTCGTGAAAAAATATACGCCACTTGCTCATCATTTAGCTGCAAACCTTTTTGTTTGGCTTTAGCTTGCAGAAGCTGTCCACTTGCCTGTTCATCTAGTGAATGAAGCGCAAATACACCTGCCATCTGCAAACGCGAGCGCAGATCATTTAACGCGCAGTCTATGGTGCGAGGGTTAGATGTCGCAGATAGAACAAGGCGGCTACCCTGCTGGGTTAAGTTGTTATATAGGTGAAACCAAGCTTGAGCCCATTGATCGTGCGCTACTAACAAATGTAGATCGTCAACACAGATCAATGTATTAGTCTCTAGCCCAAAAAGGCAATCACTTGCTTGATGCGCGGGTATTTTAAGTAGCTCACTACAGCTAATAAAAATCGCTTCTTGATCCATTTCTTGAGCTTGCAGCACACACCCTTGAAGCAAATGGCTTTTGCCGACACTTGGGCCACCAAAGACGTAAAGACTGTCCCAATGATCAGTTTTTAGCAGTTGGTCTACAGCTTCAGACAATGCCGGAGCACCAGCGAAACTAAAGTTACTCAGCTGTTGCTGAGTATTTAATGTGACACCTAAAGTAAGTTGCCTAGAGCCCAGCTGTTGAGGCATATTTGTAACAGCATGTAACGTCATTCACTATCCTGCCGACCATACAATGGGCTGCTAATATAGCCCGCATAAACATTTCGCAACAATACCATAACCACGGCTGAAATGGGTAGTGCCAACAAGATTCCCATAAACCCAAATAGTTGGCCACCTGCCAAAATAGCAAAGATCACCGCCACAGGATGTAGACCGATACGATCGCCCACAAACAAAGGCGTAAGTACAAAGCTTTCTATCAATTGCCCTATGCCAAATACAACCAGTATTAATGATAGAGGCAACCAACTATCGAACTGGAAAAATCCGATAGCCATAGCCACGGCTATACCTACGATAAATCCAAGGTATGGCACGACACTAGCCAATCCAGCCAAGACGCCAATTAACAGGGCATAATCTAAGCCTACAAAGCTAAGCCCAAGGGCGTATATGACGCCTAGGCCAAACATCACTAAAAGCTGGCCTCGTACAAATGCCGCTAGCACTTCATTACTTTCCACAGCAAAGGCGCTAACACGCGGCTGAACATTTATAGGCAATAAGGCTTTAATTTTGGCTAAAACCAGATCAAAGTCTCTAAGCATATAGAATGCAACTACAGGCACCATAGCTATGGAGCCTAAAGTAGATAACAAATTCACGCTAGATCGGGTGACATATTTAACCATCTGGGAAACAGCACCACCTGTTTGCTGCCATTGTGACGCCAGCTTTTGTGTGACTAGTTGTAAGTTTATGGCTGTTAAATCTAAGCCTAAAGAAGCTTGCAACCAAGGTATTAGGGTCGTGTTGTACCACAGCTCTACGTGAGGCAAGACATTCACCAACGCTTGTAATTGTTTCACTAACAACGGAACAATAATAATGACCATTGCAACTAGCACCAAAATCAAAACAACAAACACAATCACCGTTGCAATGGTTCTGCTAAACCCTCTGATTTCTAATCGATCTGCAAATGGATCTGCTAAGTAAGCGATAAAAATACCCACTACAAAGGGCGTAAGCACAGGCTGAAGTAAATAAATTAAGCCGGATACAATAAGACCTACGATAAATAGTAGCCATGTTTGAGACTGTGTCATTAAAAAATCCTTATATTAATGTGAATTCCATTGCACGTGTTAACGCCATTGATAGTGCCAAATCAAGCGGCTATCGCCCTCTTGAACATCCATCGATTGATCTCCATCACTGCGGCCTACAAGCTTAAGCCTGCGCTTTAAGTCCACAATGGATTTGATTTTAGCTAGGTTAGATTGTGTATAAAGTTTAAACTCCAACGTGCGCCCACTAGCACTGTAAAGCTGCACTCGTTGAATGCCAGATAGACCCTGCAACATTTCTCTTAGTTCAACATAGTCCTCAAACTGCACCACTTCATCTACTTTTAATATGACCGTTTCAAGGGCAGTATCATCAAGATTTTTAACACTAGTTGAGAGCGCAAATTTAGCCACAAGGCCTGAGGTCAAACGATCTGATACAGAGTCTGCTAAAGCGTCTAATTCAAAGGTCTGAGAAGACCATTGTTGTTCAATATCGTCTAGCCAAAAGCTCCACCGTGCTTGCCATAACCCTTGCGTGTCTTGGAATATCCGCCCTACCAGTATAGCATCTGCCTTATAGCGATTGGATGCACTTTTAATCGGCTCTGCAAACAACCCCCATAGATCACCTACTTGAATAGCCAGCTGGTCATCAATATCTAACAAAGGCCATAAGATAGGCATACCACGGTCATCGGCTTGAGTTATTATTTGTGCCACTACCTTGTGGTCAACATCATTAATTATTTGTCTGAACCCTTTTGTGTCTTCGACCAACCACACAAGCACTGCCGCCCGTTCAGCACCCCAAATAGGCAGACCCGCATCAATCACCAACTGGTTAACCTTTAGCTTGTCAAAAGCCAATTCAATAACGGCTTGAGATTTGCCTTTATTCAACTTAGTAGTAAACGAAAATTGCTGCACGTAAGACTGCGCATTTTTTAATGCGGCACGTATAACAGGATTTTTAACGCTGTCAGCTTGACCTGTGGCTTTGATCAACACCTTTGAAAAGCCCATTTTTTGGGCATTAAGCACCTGTCTTTCAGACTGATCTTCTATCGCCACTTGTGCGTTATAAATGCCCATCACAGGTAAAGCAAATACAGGAGCCACAAAAAACACAAGCACTATAAAAGTTATATTTCGAAGTGGTCTAGCCACGCCTTGGAGAAATTTTAACGCCATATAAAGTTTTTATTCGTCTCAAGTCTGGTGATATGCTTGTTATACCCTCACTATAGTCAATATGAGTCGGTGTCGCTAGCAAGAAAAGCACAAAAATCCTTAAACTTCTTCTATTAGCGGGTGATGAAATGCTAGGAGAGTGTTAAAATACAACCCTATTGTTTAATCTCCTAAGGTCAATACCTGCTATGAGCACCCAAGCCCCTACTAATTCCCTAAGCTACAAAGATGCTGGTGTCGATATCGATGCAGGCAATGCCCTTATTGAACGAATTAAAGGGGTCGCTAAACGCACCCGTCGCCCTGAAGTAATGGCTGGGCTAGGTGGTTTTGGCGCATTGTTTGAACTACCTAAAGGTTATGATGAGCCTGTACTGGTCTCTGGCACAGATGGTGTAGGCACAAAGCTAAAGCTAGCGTTAGAGCTTAACCGCCATGACCACATTGGTATAGATCTTGTGGCAATGTGTGCCAATGACTTAATCGTCTCTGGTGCTCAGCCCCTGTTCTTCTTAGACTACTATGCTACTGGCAAGCTGGATGTAGAAATAGCAACCCGTGTAGTGACTGGCATTGGCGAAGGTTGCTCCCTTGCTGGTGCATCTTTAGTGGGTGGTGAAACGGCAGAAATGCCAGGCATGTATGAAGGCGAAGATTATGATTTAGCTGGATTCTGTGTAGGTATTGTTGAAAAAAGCAAAATTATAGACGGCACCAAAGTTGCTGCAGGTGATGTACTTATTGGTTTGCCTGCCTCTGGCCCACACTCAAATGGCTACTCTTTAATCCGTAAAATTATTGAAGTAAGCAAAGCTGACTTACAGCAAGACATTAACGGCATCACCCTTGGTGAAGCTTTGATGGAACCTACCCGCATTTATGTGAAAGCGTTATTAGAATTATTTAAGCATGTAGATGTTAGAGCTTTGTCTCACATTACTGGTGGCGGCTTACTTGAGAATATTCCTCGTGTATTACCTGCCGACAGTGTTGCTGTGATTGACACCAAATCTTGGCAGCAACCTGATGTTTTTGCATGGTTACAAAGCCATGGCAATGTGACTGATACTGAAATGTATCGCACCTTTAACTGTGGCGTGGGCATGGTTATTGTAGTGGCACAAGAAGATCAAGAAAAAGCCCTAAAGACACTTGAAGATGCCGGTGAAAAGCCTTGGGTTATTGGCAACATTGAGCAAAATTCTGGTTCACAAGACGCTATTGTTCTGCGCTAGTAGACCACTTGGATACTTTAATGCATCAAGAATCATTACAGCAGATACCACGTCTTGTGGTGCTTATATCTGGCGGTGGCAGCAATCTACAAACGCTGATTGATGCCATAGCCAAGGGCACTATTGTTGCGACTATCGAACTAGTGATTAGCAACAAACCCAATGCTATGGGCTTAGCTCGGGCTCACAAGGCTGGTATTGCAACGCAGGTGATCAATCATCTTGAATGCAGCAGTCGTGAAGCGTTTGACCGTGAATTAATCCATGCCATCGATGACAAACAACCAGAGCTTGTCGTGTTAGCTGGATTTATGCGCATTTTTACGCCTGAGCTGACCAATCACTACCATGGCCGTATGCTTAACATTCACCCCTCGCTACTGCCTTTATTTAAAGGCACCAATACCCACGAGCGAGCGCTAGAAGCAGAAGTAGAAACGCATGGCGCCAGTGTTCACTTTGTAACAAGTGAACTTGATGGCGGCCCTATTGTCATACAAGCCATAGTGCCAGTTTTAGAAATGGACTCACCAAGCATTTTGGCTGCTAGGGTTTTAGTGCAAGAACATATCATTTACCCTATCGCCATCAAATGGTTTTGTGAAGGGCGTCTAACGCTGCAGAACACCACCGTCTTAATGGATGGTCATCATCTGCCAGTACAGGGAATGCCTTATCTGCCTTAAGAGCTGCCAATCATTCATTAATCAAGGAAGTACAATGTCTTATTTTCAGCAAATTTTATCTTATCTACCCCGCATAAGTGGACTTTTTTTAATCATGCTTTGGAGCATGAGTTCCAGCGCCTCGCTGCGCTCTTTTGAAGCTGCCTATTCTAGCCAATGGGATTTAGGTATCAGCTTATCAGGCAAAGCCAAACGCAGTTTAATCAAAAACCAAGATGGCAGTTATCGCTTAACCACCTCCGCTAGTGCCATGGTTGCATCACTTAAAGAATCAAGCTTATTTTATGTGACAGATGATCAAATTTTACCTGTGCATTATCGTTATCACCGTAAAATTTTAAACAAAAAACGTGATGTAGAAGTGGCTTTTGAGTGGCCGAAACTTAAGGTTGAGAACACTGCCGGAGGCTCCTCTTGGGTCATGGACATTGTGCCTGGTACATTGGATAAACAAAGCGTACAAATGCGCCTACAGCTAGACCTAGCTCAAATCCCTGCAGCGCCTAATAGCCAGCCCAAAACCTATAGTTATGATGTAGCCGATGGCGGCCACCTTAAAACTTACAGCTTTACAACTGACGGTGAAGACGTCATAGAAACGCCATTAGGTCGCTATAAAGCCATACGCATTAAACGTGATCGTGGCGAAGAATCTGAACGTGAAACATGGATCTGGTTTGCCCCAGAATTAGATTACACCATCGTTAAAATTGTGCAAAAAGAAGCGGATGGAAAACGCTATCAACTCAATTTAGTAGAACTGAATTGGCTTGACCCTTGAGGATCGAAAAAACAGACTCACTGCATGTGCAAAACTAAGTAAAATAATTAGCACCTGATATAGAAATTAGTTAAACTTATTGGCTGTTAACTTGTTATTAAAGGATTGACCTTGGCCACTTTGAACCGTTTTGCTGCCTTAATTTTTACCGCTACTACAGCTGTAAGTAGTCATGCTAGCCAATTTGAAGAACTGTTTGCTCTAGCACAGGCCAATGATCCAAGTTATTTAGCCGCCCAACACACTCTAGAATCTAAATTGCAGATTATCCCTCAAGCTAAAAGCGCGTTAATGCCTTCGGTGAAGGGGTCAGTTAATCAAAACATTGCTTTGGATTCCACCTCCAACAGCAATAATTACGGCGTATCAGTGGCACTACCTTTAAGGCTAGATGCGTATTATGGTATGAAGGTTGCTGAGCAAAGCGCTGCAGGCGCAAGAGTGGGCTTTGAAAAAGCCCATCAAAATCTTATTTACTCAGTCATTGAACGCTATGTGGCTGTTTTGAAACAACAAAATCAGTTATTTTCAAGCCTAGCTGAGCTTACTGCACTTGAGCAACGCCTAAAGCAAACTCGCCAACAAGTCCAGCTGGGCATTACCAGCATTATTGAACTGCAAGATGCTGAAGCCAGCTTGCAACAGTTACAGGTGGCGTTGATACAGGTAGAGCAACGCTTAAGCTTAGCCCGCTCAGATCTTGAAAACTTGACCAATCAACCATTGCCTGAGCAACTACCTACCCTAGCTAACAATTTTAATGCCCAAGAGTTGGTGCAAACTGACTCCCTACAAGATTGGTTTATGTTGGCACAGATACACAACTTAGATCTAACCAGTAATGCTTTTGCTACACAGCAGGCATATCATAACTTCCAAGCACAAGAGGCAGGTGTTTACCCCACTGCCAATATTTCCATGTCGCAAAATTACAGCTCGACCACTGGTGATTCAACCACCTTAGCTATAGGCGTAACAGGTACGTTTTATGATGGTGGACTTAACATTGCTCGTACCAAAGAAGCCAAAGAAGCATGGTATGCAAGCCAGCAACAAGGCCAAGCATTGCTGAAAAACACTCAGCAAGATATTAGGCGTTGGTATCAAGCTTTGGATACAAACCATAAACAGATTCAGGCTTTATCTGGCCTAAACGAGGCTGTGCAAGCCGCTTTGGCTGGAAAAAATACAGAGTATGAACTGGGTTTAAGAAGCATCAGTGATATTTTGGATGCTGAAAAACTGGTTTTTTCTGCCCAAAGAGACTGGGCTAATGCACGACTTGATCTTGTGTTAAATCAATTGCGCTTGAAAAAAGCCAGTGGTTTGTTAAATACCACAGATCTAGCTCAACTAGACCAGTGGTTCAACTAATGGGCATGTGAGTTCAGCCACCCGTGGGGTAGCTGAACTTGGGGGTGCTCTAGCTGTCTTGGTCTATACGACTAGCCACCGCACTTTGCTGGTGCTTATATTTGGCGTCCACACGTTTGTTATAGGGCCTTAGGGCCGGACTAGACAAAGTTTCAAAATTGATTGCACCAATCGTCATGTTAGGCTTTAAGGCCAATGGCAATTTACCACTGTTAAAACATTCAAGCACAATCGCCCCACTCCAACCTGGATCAATGCGATGGGCTGTGACGTGAACCATAAGTCCAAGCCTTGCCAACGACGAGCGTCCATCTAACCAACCCACATGATCATCAGGAATAGTAATGGATTCCAGTGTCACAGCCAGTGCTAATTCTCCTGGATGCAAAAAGAAACTCTCACCTTGGGCAACCACAATCTCTTCACTCATTATGGCTTCAAGAGTGCTATTGATCTCTTCTCGGCTAGCGCTCACATCAACAAAAGCACGGGCATGGTCTTTAAACACGCGAAAGCTATTGCCCAACCTAAGGTCTACGCTTACTCCAGTAATGACGCTATCTTCAGGCCGTGGTTCAATGCCAATTTTGCCGCTATTTAACGCCGCTATAATATCTTTATCACTTAAACGCATGGTGGTTAATCTTCATCTATACTAATATTAGGCATGGACTGGCTAGTACCATCCAACTGCCCCACAAGCGCATGGGCCAACTGCGCATAGGTATTTGCTGCTGCTGATTGAGGCTCTGCAACCACGGTTGGCGTGCCACTATCAACGCGGACTCTAATATCCATACTCAGTGGTAAACTAGCAAGTAATTGTGTGCCATATTGCTTCGCTAATGAAGCACCGCCGCCAGCACCAAAAATAGCCTCTTCATGATGACATTGACTACAAACGTGGGTGCTCATGTTTTCTACCACACCTAATACTGGAACATTCACCTTATTGAACATTTCGATGCCTTTGCGTGCATCTAACAGCGCTAAGTCTTGTGGTGTAGTGACGATTAAAGCACCTGACACTTGCGCCTTTTGACAGAGTGTTAACTGAATATCACCCGTACCTGGAGGCATATCCACAAATAGGTAATCTAATTCACCCCAATGTGTTTGTAATAACATTTGTTGCAGTGCCCCTGCAGCCATAGGCCCACGCCAAACCATAGGTGAATTGGCATCGACTAAAAAGGCCATCGACATGACGCTCACACCATGGGCTTGAATAGGCACAAACCATTTTTCTGCCATAGTTTCAGGGTGGGTACCTTCGCTAACACCAAGCATTAAACCTTGGCTTGGCCCATAAATATCAGCATCCAACACCCCTACTTTGAAACCCGCTTTGCTCATCGCCAAGGCCACGTTTACAGTAGTGGTAGATTTGCCTACACCCCCTTTACCTGATGCAACGGCAACGATGTGTTTAATATTTTGAAGACCTTCTGGTCGTGTATCGCTCATAGTGCGTCCTATTAATTACGTTTATGCAGCACCACACCGCACTCGGCATGATGGGTATAAGGAAATTGGTCAAATAAAGCCAAGCGTTTAAGATCGTGGGTTTGTTTGAGCTCTTGTAAGTTATCAAGCAATGTTTCTGGATTACAGGATATATAAACCACTTGATCAAATTGTTGTACAAGTTGCAAAGTGCCTGGGTCTAAACCGGCTCTTGGTGGGTCTACCAAAATAGTGCCAAATTCAAACTGTGTTAAGTCTACGTCAGCCAAACGCCTAAAAACACGCACGCAAGCTAAGGCTTGTGTCATTTCCTCACTAGAAAGTCGTACGATAGTGACATTATCAACCTGGTTTTCAAGTAAATTAAAATGAGCTGAATTGACTGAAGATTTAGCAATTTCTGTGGCCATCACCTTACGAAATTTTGCAGCTAACGGCACGGTAAAGTTGCCATTGCCACAATACAGCTCCAATAAGTCTGGTTTATCGGTGTTGCCAAAGCGCTCAATACTTTCACACGCCCATGTGATCATTTTTTCATTAACGCACGCATTAGGCTGGGTAAATGCATTTTCTACTTGCTGGTAGTGATACTGGCGACCCTTAATATTTAGGGTTTCCATGATATAGCCCATACCCAGCACATGTTTTTGCTTGCGCGCACGGCCAATAATATTAATCCCCAGTTCAATGCGTAAAGCATCTGCCAAAGCAAGCCAGTCCTCGCCAAGCTGCTTATGGTAAAGCATACTAACCAAAATCTCACCACGTTGGCTGCTTAAAAAGTCTATCTGAAATAGCTTATGACTTAATACCAACGAAGATTTTATTCCTTCAAGCAACGGCATCATCAAGTCATTAATACGTTCACTGGCTTGTGGGAAAGATTCTATACGAATGGGTTGGTACTTATTACCAGGTGGGAACATGGCATAATATAAATCATCACCTTCATGCCACATACGAAATTCTGCGCGCATACGATAGTGTATGGGTTTCGAGGGCAATACATCCAATTCAACGCCAGTGGCAAAGTCTCCTAATTCGTCAAAGCGAGAACGAAGATCTTCACTTTTGGCGTCTAATAGGGCTTGGTATTCTTGCGTTTGTAGAGGCTCAAGGGCCACAGACATACTCCTTCAACTAGATGCGATTATCAAGCTGGATTATAGCAGGGCAAGCGGGCATAAATACATAATCCTAAGCTCCCAAGTGCATAAAGTATAGGCGTACAGGCCAATGTTTTGTACAATGGTGCCTGAATTTAAAAATCCACTAGTTTGCGCTCCATTTAGCGCCCTAAGGCACTCAAACTTACCCCATGACAGATACTAAAGCACGCGAAATACTTGTAACCAGCGCCTTACCATACGCCAATGGATCAATTCATCTTGGTCATATGCTGGAATACATTCAAACTGATATCTGGGTACGATACCAGCGGCACATAGGCAGCACCTGTCACTACGTCTGTGCTGATGATGCGCACGGTACTGCCATCATGCTCAGGGCTCAGCAAGAAGGTATTACACCTGAACAGCTCATTAGCAATGTACAAGCAGAACACGAACAAGACTTTAAAGATTTCAACGTGTCTTTTGACAACTTCTATTCAACTCATTCGCCTGAAAACCGTGAATTTGCAGAATACATTTACAACGCCTGCCAAGAAAAAGGCCACATCAGCTCACGCACTATCACTCAAGCATTTGATCCTGAGAAGAAACTTTTTTTGGCCGACCGGTTCATTAAAGGCACTTGCCCAAAATGCAAAACTGAAGATCAGTATGGTGATAACTGTGAAGCTTGTGGAGCCACCTACTCACCATCTGATTTGATTAAACCTAAATCTGCGATATCAGGTGCAACACCGATTCAAAAAGATTCCACTCACTTATTTTTCAAGCTGCCTAACTTTGAAGCTTTACTTAAAGAGTGGACACGCAGCGGTACCCTACAAACTGAAATTGCTAACAAGCTAGCGGAGTGGTTAGATTCTGGTTTGCAAGAATGGGATATCAGCAGAGATGCGCCCTACTTTGGTTTTGAAATTCCAGGCCAAGAAAATAAGTTTTTTTATGTGTGGCTGGATGCGCCAATTGGTTATATGGCTAGTTTTAAAAACTTATGTGAACGTACCCACAACTTAGAATTTGACCATTATTGGAACAAAGATTCCAGCACAGAGTTGTATCACTTCATCGGCAAAGACATTATTAACTTTCATGGCCTATTTTGGCCTGCCATGCTGCATGCAGCAGAATTTCGAACCCCAACAGCAGTATATGCGCATGGATTTTTAACGGTGAATGGACAAAAAATGTCCAAATCCCGTGGTACCTTTATCAAAGCCAGCACTT
Organism: Oceanospirillaceae bacterium; assembly: GCA_024686035.1. Lineage (GTDB taxonomy): Bacteria > Pseudomonadota > Gammaproteobacteria > Pseudomonadales > Balneatricaceae > Njordibacter. The sequence goes on along the minus strand of JAIBDW010000006.1, from coordinate 36,389 downwards.
ATCTTCGAAACCTTAACCCAGAGTACTTACGCTATTACTTTGCCGCCAAACTTAACAGCAAGGTTGATGACATAGATTTAAATCTGGAAGACTTTGTACAGCGTGTAAACTCTGATTTGGTGGGCAAGGTAGTTAACATTGCCAGCCGCAGTGCCGGGTTTATTACCAAGAAGTTTGATGGTCAATTAAGCGCCAAGGTAAGCGAGCCTGAGTTACTTAAATCCTTTGCAGATAAGCAGCTAATTATTGCGCAGCATTATGAAAGCCGTGAATTTGGCAAGGCCATTAAGTCGATTATGACCTTAGCCGACCATGCCAATCAGTACATCGCAGATAAAGAACCGTGGGTGTTGGCTAAGCAAGAAGGCTGTGAACAGCAGGTACAAGACATTTGTTCAACAGGTTTAAACATGTTCCGCATGTTAATGATTTATCTAAAACCTGTGTTACCTGTTATGACTAAAGACGCTGCCGTCTTCCTCAATGATGATCTGTCTTGGTCTTGCGTAGGTACACCGCTAGTTGCCCATGGCATGGAGAAGTTTAAACCTCTTATTACCCGCATTGAGGCTAGTCAAATAGAGGCTATCCTTGAAGACTCCAAGGTAGAGGTGGCTTTAGAGCTGGCGCTTAAAGCTAGTGTGGACTAGGGCACTAGGTTTTATCTGACAAGCTTATTTATAGCCACAAAAAAGGCCACCCTAGTTAAGCTAGGGTGGCCTTTTTAATGAAATAATTAATTAAAGCTCTTTAGCTCCAACCAGTAATTTCTTTTAGTGCTTGACCAATGTCAGCCAAGGAGCGAACCGTTTTAACACCTGCATCTTCTAATGCTGCAAACTTCTCATCTGCAGTGCCTTTACCACCTGAAATAATCGCACCCGCATGGCCCATACGCTTACCAGCAGGGGCTGTAACACCGGCAATGTAAGATACAACTGGCTTAGTAACGTTAGCTTTAATGTAAGCTGCCGCTTCTTCTTCTGCCGTGCCACCGATTTCGCCAATCATAACGATAGCTTCTGTGGCTGGATCTTTTTCAAACAACTCAAGCACGTCGATAAAGTTGGTGCCTGGAATAGGATCACCACCAATACCTACACAAGTAGACTGACCAAAGCCTGCATCTGTGGTTTGTTTAACAGCTTCATACGTGAGTGTGCCAGAACGAGACACTATGCCTACTTTACCTGGTAAGTGAATGTGGCCTGGCATAATACCAATTTTACATTCCCCTGGAGTAATCACTCCTGGGCAGTTAGGGCCTACTAAACGAACGCCCAACTGGTCACAAATGACCTTACATTCCAACATGTCTAGAGTGGGTATACCTTCGGTAATAGCAACAATAAACTTAATACCATAATTGGCTGCTTCTAGGATAGAATCCTTACAAAAAGCTGCAGGTACATAGATCACAGAAGCTTGCGCACCTGTGGCTGCAACGGCTTCAGCAACCGTATTAAATACCGGTAGACCTAAATGCGTTGTGCCACCTTTACCAGGGGTTACACCACCAACCATTTTAGTGCCATATTCAATAGCTTGTTCAGAGTGAAAAGTACCCTGGCTACCAGTAAAACCTTGGCAAATCACCTTGGTGTCTTTATTAATCAAGATGCTCATGCTTCACCTCCAGCTGCTGCAACCACTTGCTGGGCTGCACCACTTAAGCTAGTGGCGGCTATAATATCAAGGCCACTTTCAGCCAACTTTTGACTGCCTAATTGTGCATTATTACCTTCCAAACGCACAACTACCGGAACACTTACGCCTACTTCTTTAACTGCACCAATAATACCTTCTGCAATCAAATCACAACGTACAATGCCACCAAAGATGTTAACAAGTACGGCTTTTACGCTATCATCAGACAAGATGATTTTGAATGCCTCTGTTACGCGTTCTTTGGTTGCACCGCCGCCTACGTCTAAAAAGTTAGCCGGGAAGCCACCATGTAAAGCCACAATATCCATAGTGCCCATCGCTAGGCCTGCACCGTTAACCAAACAACCTATGGTGCCATCTAGGGCAACGTAGTTTAGCTCCCAAGAAGCAGCATGCGCTTCACGCTCATCATCTTGGCTTGGATCATGCATAGCTTGAATGTCTTTGTGACGATACACCGCGTTACTGTCAATCACTACCTTAGCATCCAAACAGTGTAAATCATCGGCATCTGTGACTACTAAAGGGTTGATTTCAAGTAGTGCAAGATCTTTGTCCTGAAACAACTGCGCCAAGCCCATAAAGATTTTTGTAAACTGACCAATCTGCTTGCCCTTAAGGCCAAGTTTAAACGCCAAGTCACGACCTTGATAAGGTTGTGCGCCTGTTAAAGGATCAATTTCTGCCTTAAGAATTTTTTCAGGTGTCTCTTCAGCAACCTGTTCTATTTCTACGCCACCTTCGGTAGAGGCCATAAATACAATGCGTTGACTACTGCGATCAACCACAGCACCAAGATAAAGCTCTTGAGCGATATCAGTGCAGGTTTCAAGATACACTTTAGAAACAGGCTGGCCATTGGCATCTGTCTGGTAGGTAACCATGCGCTGACCTAGCCACTTATTAGCAAAATCAGCTGCTTCTTGCTTTGATGAGATGAGCTGCACACCACCTGCTTTGCCGCGACCGCCGGCATGAACTTGTGCTTTAATTACCCAACGCTCGCCTGGAATCTGATCCAGTGCAGCCATCGCTTCTTCTGCCGTATCTACGGCTATGCCAGTAGATACGGGCAAGCCGTACTGGGCAAACAACTGTTTGCCTTGATATTCATGAAGATTCATTATGTTGCCTGTTTACTTAACGTTAAATTTAACTTAACTAACTACTTTCTTGATTTTCTATTCGCCACATGAATAGCATGACCATCTACTGCTAAAGCAGCTTCGTGTACTGCTTCACTTAATGATGGGTGAGCAAACACAGTCAGTGCTAAGTCTTCGGCACTAGAGCCAAATTCCATTGCGATTACGGCTTGAGCGATAAGCTCTGAAGCATTACCACCAATAATGTGGCAACCTAAAATACGATCTGTGTTGGCATCAGCAATTAACTTTACAAACCCTTGAGTGTCGTTTGCTGCCATTGCACGGCCTGAAGCTGCAAATGGGAATTTACCCACCTTAATTTCCACACCTTCAGCTTTTAACTGCTGTTCGGTTTTACCTACCCAAGCCATCTCTGGATGTGTATAAATAACCCAAGGTATGCAGTCATAATTCATCATGGCCTTATGACCGGCGATGACATCTGCCACCATCATGCCTTCTTCAGAAGCTTTGTGAGCTAACATTGGGCCACGGACAACATCACCAATGGCATAAACGCCAGGGGCATCTGTCTTACAATGCTCGTTAACGTGAATAAATCCACGCTCATCAAGGCTTACACCTGCATCAGCTGCTAACAAACCTTCAGTGTAAGGTTTACGGCCAACCGCCACGATTAGCTTGTCAAAAGTCAGTGTTTCAGAGTCTCCATCAGGCTTTTTAACGGCTACTTTAACTTCATTATTAACCACTTCAGTCCCAGTGACTAAAGCACCAAGGCGAATATTCATGCCCTGCTTCTTTAACAATTTAGCCGCTTCTTTGGAGATATCCTTATCTGCTAAAGATAAAAAGGTGTCCATTGCTTCTAGTACCACAACATCACTACCTAAACGCTGCCATACAGTGCCCATTTCCAAACCGATAACACCAGCACCAATAATGCCTAGTCGCTTTGGCACTTCACTAATGTTAAGAGCGCCAACATTATCGACAATAATGTCATCTGTTAAAGGTGCTGGTGGAATACTTACTGCAACAGAGTCTGCAGCTAAGATCACATTTGAAGCCTTCAATTCACTCACACTGCCATCTAAAGCAGTGACTTTAACCATGCAGTCTTTTTGTAGCTGGCCTGTGCCATGAATTAAGGTGACGCCATTCGCTTTAAATAAGCCAGCCACACCTGAGGTAAGGTTTTTTACAATCGTGTCTTTACGCGCCAACATTGTGGCTACGTCCATAGACACTTCACCGGTGTTGATACCGTGCATTTCAAATTCATGCTTAGCATCATGAAATTTATGGGTAGAGTCTAACAATGCCTTGGATGGGATACAGCCCACATTTAAGCAAGTGCCGCCCAGTACTGGAGCACCTTTATCACCCGTCCACTTCTCAACACAGGCAGTTTTCAAGCCTAGCTGAGCAGCACGAATTGCAGCGACATAACCACCTGGGCCACCGCCAATAACAACTAAATCAAATTCTTGGGACATAGTACTTTCTCATGTTTTTTAATCTACGTAGAACTACAACACAGACTAGGTTTATAGGCTGGCTTATATTTCTAGTAATATCCGTGCTGGGTCTTGCAGTAATTCCTTAATGGTCACTAGGAACTGAACCGCATCCTTGCCATCGATCATTCTATGATCATAAGACAAAGCTAAGTACATCATTGGACGAATAACAACTTGGCCATTTTCTGCCACAGGGCGATCTTGGATAGTGTGCATTCCTAGGATGGCAGTTTGTGGCGCATTCAAAATGGGAGTGGACAATAGTGATCCAAAAATACCACCATTAGTGATGGTAAAAGTGCCACCTTGCATGTCTTCTAGTGTCAGTTTGCCTGCCTTAGCTTGGGTAGCTAAACCTACAATACCCTTTTCGATGTCAGCTAAGCTCATTGCTTCTACATCACGTAGCACAGGCACTACCAAGCCACGATCTGTAGACACCGCAACACTAATATCTTGATATGCATGATAGACCATGTCATTACCATCTAATGAGGCATTAACTGCAGGGAAACGTTTTAGCGCTTCTGCTGCCGCCTTGACAAAGAAGGACATAAAGCCTAAACGAGTACCGTTATGAGCTTTTTCAAATTGTGCTTTGTATTGCTTTCGAAGCGCCATAATAGGCGACATGTCGACTTCATTGTAGGTAGTGAGCATCGCTGCTTCATTTTGAGCAGACACTAAACGTTTTGCAATGGTTGCACGCAACCGCGTCATAGGCACACGGCGCGAAGTGCGATGTGAAGGCCCAGTAGAGGGTGCAGGCATTTCTGCGGCAACAGCTGCTGGTGCTGCAACTAGTGCTGTGGCAGCTGGCGCAGCCGTACTTGGATTTTTCAAGTAATTAAGCACGTCTTCTTTGAGTAAACGTCCGCCCTTACCTGTACCTACAATTTGATTCGCTTCTAAATTGTTTTCGTTAAGTAATTTACGGACCGCTGGACCGCTTGCATCAAGTGCGCCAGAATCAGCCTCTGGCGCAGCCACTGCTTGGGCTGGTGCGACTACATCGCCTGCAACAAACATAGCGATCAATGCGTTACTCAACACAGTACTTCCTTCAGCTGCCATGATTTCTGACAAGCTACCGTCAGCTGGCGCAACCACTTCCATCACTACTTTATCGGTCTCAATATCAACAATCAAGTCATCACGTTTGCACGCCTCACCTGGTTGCTTGTGCCAAGTAGCAATAGTACCGTCGGCCACAGACTCAGGAAAAGATGGGGCTTTAATTTCAATAGACATGGTTTATCTCTTCGCTTTATTGATTTGTGGGGTTTGCTCAATTAACCCGTTCATGATTCTAATCCCAGTGCTTGGGCTACTAAATAACGTTGTTCTTCTAAGTGCACAGACATATAACCACATGCTGGCGCAGCTGAGGCAGGCCTTGAAGCAACCACCAGAGGTAGGCTAGGACGGCCATCTTGAACAACTTTACGCATATGGTGCTGACTGCAATACCAAGCGCCTTGATTTTGTGGCTCTTCTTGACACCAAACTACGATATCTAGATTCTTATATTGTGCTAATGTGTCTGCTAGGTGCTGTTCAGGGAACGGATACAGTTGCTCAATCCGAACAATAGCAACATGATCTAACTTGCCCAAACGACGCTGTTCAAGTAAATCGTAGTAAACCTTACCACTGGTTAGCACAACTCGTTTCACTGCATCTTTGCTATGGTCATCTACATCATCAATGACATTTTGAAATTCGCCATTAGCTAGCTCGTCTAAGCTTGAGATAGCCACTTTGTGACGGAGTAAGCTCTTAGGCGACATGACCACTAGTGGCTTACGCATTGGGCGTATCACTTGGCGTCTAATCAGGTGAAATATTTGTGCTGGAGTCGTCGGCACACACACCTGAATATTATGCTCAGCGCACAGTTGTAAAAATCGCTCTAAACGCGCTGAAGAGTGCTCTGGGCCTTGGCCTTCATAACCGTGGGGTAATAGCATCGTTAAGCCACACATACGGCCCCACTTATGTTCCCCACTGGTAATAAACTGATCGATCACTACTTGGGCTCCGTTGGCAAAATCGCCAAATTGAGCTTCCCAAATAACCAACCCTTCTGGCGCAGTTGATGCATAGCCATATTCAAAAGCCAATACCGCCTCTTCTGACAAAAGAGAGTCAAAGATGGTGAACTGAGGCTGTGTGGGTGATAGGTTGCGTAAAGGCACATAAGCCCCGCTGCCTTTTTGATCATGCAGCACTGCGTGACGGTGTGAGAAGGTTCCTCGTCCCACATCTTGGCCAGTTAGACGGATAGGATAACCTTCCTCTAACAAAGAGGCATAAGCCATCACTTCAGCAAAACCCCAGTTGATTTCTGTTGCACCTGATGCCATTTTCAAACGGTCATCAAGAATTTTCTTCACTTGGCGCTGCACTACAAAACCTTGAGGTACTTGATCTAAACGCTTACCTAAATCTTTTAATACCTCAGCAGACACACGAGTATCACCAGCAGCTGTCCACTCATGGTCCAAATAGGGTTTCCAGTTAACAAATAAGCTTTCATCAGGTGTAGTCACAAGAGATTTAGCCACATGCTCGCCGTTATCCAATGCATTACGGTAATCGTTTTGCGAAATAGTAATATCTTCTTGTGTAAGAACACCATCGCTAACCAATTGTTGACCGTATAATGTGGCCACGGTTGCCTTAGCTTTGATGGCGTTGTACATCAAAGGCTGCGTGCCCGAGGGCTCATCAGCTTCATTGTGCCCGCGACGGCGATAACACACTAAATCGATCACCACGTCGCGTTTAAATTCATTGCGGTAATCCAGCGCTAGCTCAGATACAAAGGCGACTGCGTCTGGATCATCACCATTGACATGGAAAATGGGTGCGTCTATAAATTTAGCAACGTCTGTGCAATAAGGTGTTGTACGTGCATCTTCTTTTTTACTGGTCGTAAAGCCTACTTGGTTATTGATGACAATATGTACAGTGCCGCCCGTTTTATAGGCACGAGTTTGGGACATTTGTAACGTTTCCATTACCACGCCTTGGCCTGCAAACGCTGCATCACCATGCAGACAAATGGGTAATACGGTATCCCCGTGTGGATCATTGCGTCGATCTTGACGAGCACGCACTGAACCTTCAGCTACTGGATTAGCAATTTCTAAATGTGAAGGGTTGAAAGCTAAAGCCATGTGAACTTCTCCACCTGGAGTGTTCACGTTGGTTGAAAAGCCTTGATGATATTTAACGTCACCAGAGGTATTTAAAGGCCGTTTGCCTTCAAACTCTTCAAACAAATCAACGGGATTTTTGCCAAAAATATTAATCAATACATTAAGGCGGCCACGGTGGGCCATACCAATAACAATTTCTTTAGCTTTGTTACTGCCTGAGCGTTGGATAATGTTATCCAACATTGGGATAAGAGTTTCACCACCTTCTAGGCCAAAACGCTTGGCACCAGAAAAACGAGAGGCTAAATATTTTTCTAAACCTTCAGCTGCGATTAAGCGTTCGAAAATGTGGCGGCGCTTTGCTGGTGTATGTGTAGGGTGACTGCGAACTGACTCGACTCGCTGTCTGATCCATAGTTTTTCATCTGTATTTACAATGTGGCTGTACTCACAGCCCACTGTTGAACAATAAGTTTTTTCAAGCCCTGCAATAATTTCTGACAAAGGCATTTCTTCTTTGCCTAAGTATGATGCACCCACCTGAAAAACAGTGTCTAAATCAGCCGCTGATAATTCATGGAAATGTAAATCAAGAGTAGGCACCACTTCTTTAGGCTGAAGCTCTAAAGGATCTAAGCTTGCTACTTGGTGACCATGCAAACGGTAGGCATTAATCAGCCGCATCACGCGCACTTGCTTGCGCTCATGATCACTGCTTAGAGTAGAAGTTTGTACAGGATGAGATTTACTTTGATTTTTACCTAAAAGTACGAAGTGTTCTTTTATTGTAGAGTGAGGTATATCGCCACTGATCGAGCTTGGCACTCGTGGAAGTTGATCAAATTCTTGCCGCCATTGCTCTGGCACTGCATTGGGGTCACGTAAATAGGTTTCGTACATTTCTTCAATGTACGCGAAGTTCCCACCAGAGAAATGAGACTCGCGCCTCTGCTGCTCCATTACGCTGTCTTGCATTCAGTATCACCGATATTTATGTTTATGGTCTAATCAAACGTGCACAGTATACCGCGTATAGTGCCTCGTGGTTAAGCTACATCGTCAATTTTTCTAAAGAAATGCACGCTTAAAGCGGTTAATGAGCTTTAAGCGTGTTGCAACTTCTTTAGGTCGCTCTTGTCATCAGCATATTACGGATGTGTCCGATGGCCTTAGTCGGGTTTAAACCTTTAGGACACACGGTTACACAATTCATAATGCCATGACAGCGAAACACACTAAACGGATCATCTAGACCTGCCAAACGCTCTTCTGTGGCAGTGTCTCGGCTATCAGCCAAGAAACGATATGCTTGCAGCAAACCCGCAGGACCGATAAAGCGATCAGGATTCCACCAAAATGACGGACAAGCTGTTGAACAACATGCGCACAATATGCACTCATACAAGCCGTCTAATTTTTCACGCTCCTCAGGTGACTGAAGGCGCTCAATGCCAGGAGCGGGCGTATCATTTATTAAGAACGGTTTGATTTTTTCGTATTGCTTATAGAACTGGTCCATGTCGATGACCAAGTCACGAATGACAGGCAGTGCTGGCAAAGGACGAAGTACCAACTTGTTGTTTTTCACAACCGAAGACAATGGCGTAATACACGCCAAACCATTGGTACCGTTAATGTTCATACCATCAGAACCACACACACCTTCTCGGCATGAACGACGATAAGCAAGGCCACGGTCTTGAATTTTTAACAAATTCAAAACGTCTAATACCATAATGTCCTTACCACCAGTATCAACTTGAAAGTCCTGCATATAAGGCTTTTCATCAAGCTCTGGATGGTAGCGATAAATACTCACTGTTAACATATCACTACTCCTTAATAAGTACGGATTTTCGGTGGAAATGCTTCCATCGTTTTAGGTGAAAAGTTTACGTCTCGCTTTCCAAGCCGCTCTTCTAAGGGGTAATACACTGAATGCTTCAACCAGTTTTCATCATCACGTACGGTAAAGTCATTACGGGCATGAGCACCACGGCTCTCCTTGCGCTGTTCAGCAGAAATGGCTGTAGCAAAGGCGACTTCAAACAAGTTTTGCAACTCAAGCGCTTCGATGCGGTCGGTATTAAATGCACCTGTTTTATCTTGCAAGTGAAGATTAGATACTTTTACTCGCAGCTCACGAAGTAATTCTAAGCCTTTTTGCATACTATCGCCTTCACGGAAGACACCAAAGTATAGCTGCATGGTCTTTTGAAGCTCTTCTCGAACTTCAGAAATACTTTCACCAGATTCAGAACTATTCAAAGCGTTCAGACGCTTCATCGCTGCATCTACATTGGCTTGAGTTGCCGCTTCTGACTGATAGCCTTCACGCATCGATTTTTCAATCTGTATGCCTGCCGCTCTGCCAAATACAACCAAGTCAAGCAGGGAGTTGCCACCTAGGCGGTTGGCACCGTGAACGGACACACAGGCCACTTCACCACAAGCATACAACCCATCCACTACACGGGTTTCTGACTCAGACTCAGGGTACAACACTTGACCACCAATATTAGTTGGTAAACCACCCATCATATAGTGACATGTAGGCACAACTGGCACCGGCTCAAATACTGGGTCCACATGAGCAAATGTGCGCGATAACTCACAAATACCAGGCAGCTTACTTTCCAGTACCTCTTCGCCCAAATGATCCAGCTTTAACAGCACATGGTCGCCATTTTCACCACAACCACGGCCTGCTAAAATTTCTAGTACCATAGAACGTGCAACAACATCACGACCTGCTAAATCTTTAGCATTAGGCGCATAGCGCTCCATGAAACGTTCGCCGTCTTTATTGATCAAATAACCACCCTCACCACGACAACCTTCGGTCACCAATGTGCCGGCACCTGCAATGCCTGTTGGATGGAACTGCCACATTTCCATGTCTTGTACGGGTAATCCCATACGTAAGCCCATGCCAACACCATCGCCGGTGTTAATAAGTGCGTTGGTGGTGGACTGGTAAATTCGACCTGCGCCGCCTGTAGCCAATACAGTGGCTTTAGCTTCAATATAAACGGTTTCACCTGACTCAATACAAATCGCAACCACACCCACTACGGCGCCATCGTCATTTTGCACCATATCTACCGCAAACCATTCATTTAGGAAGGTCGTGCCACCTTTTAGGTTACCTTGATACAAGGCGTGCAAAAGTGCATGACCGGTTCGGTCTGCAGCTGCACAGGTGCGAGCAGCTTGACCACCCTCACCAAAGTTCTTAGATTGACCGCCAAAAGGACGCTGATAAATACGCCCTTCTTCTGTGCGAGAAAAAGGCAGACCCATATGATCTAGTTCAAATACCGCTTGTGGCCCAACGCTACACATATACTCAATCGCATCTTGGTCTCCGATATAATCAGAACCTTTGACGGTGTCATACATGTGCCAGCGCCAATCATCATTTGGATCATTACTTGCTATGGCGCAGGTAATGCCACCTTGGGCAGATACGGTGTGTGAACGAGTTGGAAATACTTTAGTAATACACGCAGTCTTTAAACCAGACTCAGTAAGCTGCAATGCAGCTCGCATCCCAGCACCACCACCGCCAATGACGATAGCTTCGTAGGACATTTTACGTAAGATGTTAGACATAACTTATAGGCCCCATAACAGCTGAACACCCCAAATGGTGTAAATAAACATTAACAAACCAATTACCATTTGGAACACAAACCGCACTGCAAAGTGCTTAAGGTAATCAGTCGAAACAGACCATAGGCCAATCCAGCAATGGGCACCCAAAGACAAAAGCGCCATTAAACTAAAAATACGCATGCTTGTGCCGCTAAATAGCGAATTCCACTGCGCGAAGTCTATTAGTGGGTTTAATAAAAGGTAAACCACCATAAAGATAGAATACACAGCTAGTATCACTGCACTGGCGCGCTGCACCAACCAATCAGATAGCCCACTACGACCATAACTTGTTACTGTGGTTACCATACCCAGACTCCTGCTAATACAGCCAATAGGGCTGTTAAGGCAATAACGAATTTTGCTGCCATGTTGGCGCTGTCTATTTCTTCGCCATGGCCAAAGTCCATAACGAGATGTTTCATACCTGCACTAAAATGAAACCCTAAAGAAGACAACAAGCCCCAAGTCACAAACTTGGCAAAAAAGTTATCTTGCAAAAGGCTTTGCGCAGACTCAAAACCTGCAGCACCAGATAATGAGGCATCAAATATATTAAACAAAAACACTAGGCCCACAAACAAAACCACACCAGAAATTCGATGACAAATAGAAATCACAGAGACTAGAGGGTGTTTGAATGTGCCTAGATCAAGGTTAACGGGTCTTTTATCGCTCACGGTTACCTACTCTTGGCTAAAAAATTAGTAAAATTAAGGCTTGGAACACTACGTAGAATCGACACAATCTTAGCTGAAAGCGTCACGTAGCAGACAAGTATAGTGACTTGAAACACAGAAAACAACGAAACCTTTGTCGCATACGGAATCTTTTAGTGGGGGTAAAATAGTGTCAATTTAGTGTTCAATTGCGTCCTCAAATACGCCCAAGCGCTTTACAAACCGCGCCCAAAGGAGGAACATATACATATTACGTTATAACAGCCCTCCTTTATATCATTTGTAGTTATACCTAGAATCTGTTTGCCGAATCCTTATCATGACCTAACTATACTGCACCTAGGGTAGAATACACTTCGAATTTTTAGGGGTATACGACTTATGTCCGCTGTTAATCATCTTCTAATGGCGCTACATTAACGTTTTATATGTACACCTATATCCAACAACATTTTTCAGGAGCCAAAAAATGTCCGAAAGAAAAGCCACTCTTCACATCGAAGGTATGGACCCCATCGAACTGCCAATATACTCAGGCAGCGCAGGCCCAGACGTTATTGATGTACGCCAATTAGTGAGCAAAGGCCTTTTCACTTACGACCCAGGCTTTGTATCTACCGCGTCATGCGAATCTAAAATTACATATATAGACGGCGATAAAGGTGTTTTATTACACCGTGGCTACGCCATTGAAGATTTAGCAGCCAACTCTACCTATTTAGAAATTTGCTACCTCCTAATCCACGGCGAGCTTCCAAGCGCAACAGAATTGGAGGCTTTTGAAAACGAAATCACCACCAACACCTTAGTGCATGAACAACTCATACAGTTTTTCAGAGGTTTTCGTCGCGACGCCCATCCAATGGCGATCATGTGTGGCGTTGTAGGCGCATTATCAGCGTTTTACCACGATCAACTAGATAACGACAATAAACATCACAGAGAAAAGGCGATTCACCGCTTAATCGCTAAAATGCCAACTTTGGCAGCCATGAGTTATAAGTACTCTATCGGACAACCCTTTGTCTTCCCACGTGAAGAGCTCACATACGCTGAAAACTTCTTACACATGATGTTTAGCAAGCCCTCTAAGGACAGCCATGTAGACCCAGTATTAGCTCGCGCCATGGATAAAATATTCATGTTGCATGCAGACCATGAGCAAAATGCTTCTACATCTACCGTGCGTTTAGCCGGCTCCTCTGGCGCCAACCCATTTGCGTGTATTGCTTCTGGAATTGCTGCACTTTGGGGCCCTGCTCATGGCGGCGCCAATGAAGCTGTACTGGACATGCTAGAAGAAATTGGTGACGTGTCTAATATTGATGCGTTTGTTGCTAAAGCAAAAGATAAGGACGACCCTTTCCGCCTTATGGGCTTTGGTCATCGGGTATACAAGAACTTTGACCCACGTGCCACGGTAATGCGTGAAACCTGTGATGAAGTGCTAACATTGCTTGGCGTAGACAATGATCCTTTGCTGCAAATTGCCAAACGTCTAGAGCAAATTGCTCTAGAAGACGAATACTTTATCCAGCGTAAGCTCTACCCTAACGTAGATTTTTACTCAGGTATCATCCTTAAGGCAATTGGCATTCCATCGTCAATGTTTACTGTGATTTTCGCTTTAGCGCGCACGGTAGGATGGATATCACACTGGCATGAAATGCTTAACAGCCCTTATCGCATTGGTCGGCCTCGCCAATTATATACTGGCGAAACCAAGCGTCCCTACTCGAAGAAGTAATCTTCGCTTGAATCTTTCAAAACCACCTTAGGGTGGTTTTTTATTGCCTGCACTAAAACTCTGGCACAGTCTTTGCTTGGTACAGTACAAGACGCTAATTTAAGCGTTATTGGGGAAGTGTTTCCGCGCGGCGCACCATTATCGCCCGCGAATGTTTTTTTCGCCCTACATTAGGGCAAAAAAGCGAATGGTAAACCACATTCCCTACATATAATAACCGTAGTCATAATTAAGGAGTTCAAGTGGAAGCCACAACGAGTGCAGTAGCCGCCCTAGTCCAAAGTTCAAACACCCTGTTCATTTTAATGGGAGCCATTATGGTGCTCGCCATGCATGCAGGCTTCGCATTTTTGGAAGTAGGAACAGTTCGGCATAAAAACCAAGTCAACGCTTTGGTTAAAATAATGACTGACTTTGGATTTTCTTGTGTAACCTATTTTTTTGTAGGTTACTGGATCGCCTACGATCAACACTTTTTTGCAAGTGCACAAGAGTTAGGGGCAAATAATGGGTATCAGCTGGTCAAGTTTTTCTTCTTGATGACCTTTGCAGCAGCGATTCCAGCGATTATCTCTGGCGGTATTGCTGAACGTGCACGCTTTTGGCCTTTACTTATTGCCGCAGCCTTGACTGTTGGTATCGTATACCCGTTATTTGAAGGCATTGCTTGGAATGGTAATTACGGTTTTCAAGCCTGGCTTGAAGCAACCTTCGGTGCAGGTTTCCATGATTTTGCAGGTTCTGTCGTGGTGCATGGCGTCGGTGGATGGTTAGCTCTTGCAGCCGTATTGCTTTTGGGTACACGCAATGGACGCTACCGTAAAGGCAAGCTTGTGGCTTTTGCACCATCAAGTATTCCCTTTTTAGCTTTAGGTTCATGGATTTTAACAATCGGCTGGTTTGGCTTTAATGTGATGTCCGCTCAAACCTTAGATGGTATCAGTGGGTTAGTGGCAGTGAATACGCTTATGGCCATGGCAGGAGGCACGATTGCGGCACTGGTTATTGGCAAAAATGACCCAGGCTTTGTTCACAACGGTCCATTAGCAGGCTTAGTTGCAGTCTGCGCAGGGTCAGATTTGATGCACCCAATGGGCGCCTTGGCTGTGGGACTTATTGCCGGCGGACTTTTTGTTTACGCTTTTGTGCTCACTCAAAACCGCTGGAAAATTGATGATGTACTTGGTGTGTGGCCACTACATGGCTTATGCGGCGTATGGGGCGGTATTGCGGCAGGTATCTTTGGCTTAGAGATGTTTGGGGGATTAGGTGGTGTAAGCCTAATGTCGCAACTTTTGGGCACACTGTTAGGCCTATCCATTGCCTTAATTGGTGGCTTTATAGTGTACGGCGGTGTGAAGCTATTTATTGGTATTAGACTGACTGAAGAAGAAGAGTATAAAGGCGCCGACCTTAGTATTCATAAAATCGGCGCTACGTCACAAGACTAAAACAATCGTCTTATTTCACCCAAGGATTAAAGCTTCCTTTAACCTTGGGTGGAGTGATATCCGCCTGTTTAGGGGCATCAGTGGTTAGTTCTGAAGCGCCTGGGGCATCATGAAGGTCGTTAGTGCCTTTGCTTGAAGACCTCGCCTTAGCCTCTTCTTTTGCCTTAGCTTCAGCTGCGATGGTTAATTTCATCTCAGCCCTAAACAACAACCTGTCTTCAGCTTCATAAGCCAACCTAGCCTCAGCCTTTACCGCTGCAATAGATGCAGGTGCTGATGTGGCATAGTCTGCGTCATAAAATTCTGACGTGTTGTCTACTTCTGGCTTGTACTTGCGAATTTCCCAACAACGATGGATTTTCTTATTACGTGAAAAGTCTTTGTCTAAGGTTTCATCACTAATATCCACCACATGATTGTGCTGTAGCACTTTTTCGTCTAATTCAAAACGTCGATAGTTAGTTGAAAAAATCAACAAACCATCTTCTGCCAATAAATCCATTACTTTGTGAATCATCCACGCGTGATCACGCTGCACATCCAACACGCCCACCATTTTCTTAGAGTTTGAAAAGGTAGGCGGGTCAAGGAAAATAAGGTCATATTCACCTTTATGACTTTTAATAAATTCCATACAGTCGTGTTGTTCAAAGCGATGAACCTGGTCACTAAACCCATTCAAGGCAAGGTTCTTTTTACCCCAAGACAAATAGGTCGCTGACATATCTACACTTAAAGACTTGTGCGCCCCACCTTGTATCGCATGCATAGTCGCAGTGCCGGTATAACAGAATAAGTTTAGAAAGCGCTTATTGTGAGCCAAGTGTTGAATTTTTTGGCGCACTGGCCTGTGATCTAAAAACAAACCCGTGTCTAAATAATCATTCAAGTTGACTAAAACCTTACAGCCGCCTTCTTGAACTTGAATATATTCACCTTTTTCGTCATGGGTTTGGTACTGATCTTTGCCCGTTTGCTGACGACGCTGCTTCAACACAATACGCTCTTGTGGAATTTGCAGTGCTTGAGGCAGCGCTAGCATGACCTCCTCTAACCGACGTTGCGCTTTTTCAACATCCACAGTCTTAGGTGCTGCATATTCTTGTACATGCAGCCAATCACCATATACGTCAATGGCAACAGCATACTCTGGCATGTCTGCATCATATAAGCGGTAGCATTGGATTTTTTCTTGCTTCACCCATTTGCTAAACTGCTTCCGGTTTTTCACCAGGCGATTAGCAAACATTTGCGCACCTTCACTTAACGCTTGTAGTGGGATTTCTCCACTGGCCTGGCGACGGTCGGCAAAACGATTGGACGTTTCAAGAGTGTACATTAGCAACTGGCTCTTGATCGCGCCGTTATAGAAGGAATATTGCTTATGAGATCGCAAACCAACCGCTTTACCCAGTTCAGAGTTACCCGTAAATACAGCTAACTCCCAGCCAATAAAGTCTTGGCTTAAACGCTCACCAAGGTGCTGGTATAAATATTGGATATCAGCCACTTCACTTAAACGCTCACCGTATGGAGGGTTAGTAATGACTAAACCCATTTGTTGCTCAGCATTATGGGTGAGTGGCTTTAAATCTTTAAGCTCTCGGTGACTAACACGAATACGGTCAGTCATACCGGCTTGTTTTAGGTTTTCACGGCATTTAGAGACCGCTTTTGGCTGGCCGTCATAGCCATGAATTTCACTAGTGGCGGACGCTTCTCCAGCTTCTCTGCGCAATTCTGCAGCATCCCAAATTTCACGCCAAAGTTCCACATTGTGTTGCTTCCACATTTGCAAACCAAAACGCCAGCGTAACAGACCTGGTGCTGTGTCTGACGCCATCATGGCCGCTTCTATTAAAAACGTACCAGAACCACACATAGGGTCCATTAAAGGCTTACCAGCGGCGGCCATCGCTGGCCAACCAGCTCGAATCAGAAGCGCTGCTGCTAGGTTTTCTTTAAGCGGCGCCATGCCACCTTCACGACGGTATCCGCGCTTATGCAGGCTCTCACCGGAAAGGTCCAAACTAATCCGCACACGCCCACGCACAACAAATACGTTGATGCGTATGTCTGGCTCTTGCTTAGCGATATTAGGACGCAGTTCACCTTTGCTACGAAATTGATCAACAATGGCATCTTTTACTTTAAGCGCACCAAAGTGAGTGTTATCTATGCCGCGCATGCGCCCTGCATAGTCCACTAAAAAGGTTTGATCGCTATCAAAGTGTTGTGTCCACTCTACTTTACTTACAGCATCATAAAGCTCATCGACACTGTCGACCGCTTCATCATGCAATAGTAGGAGCACACGGTTAGCTAAGCGACTCCAAAGACATGCACTATACCCAACTTCTAGGTCACCACTAAAATAAACACCACCTTGAGTTAGCTTGATATCTTGCGCCCCTAAAGGGCCAAGTTCATCGGCCAATATCGGCTCCATAGCTTTGGGACATGTGGCGAAAAAGGCGTAAGTCATAGAGGTGTACTGCAGTCATTAAATGGCCGCGAAGTATAACATCATTGGTAATGCGAAGGGGAATTGGATGCTCTGGTAGGCATCCATCAGACTAATAAAGAAGGTTTCTGGTCTATGTAGAGAATAGCTCACTAAAAATATTAGCCATTCTTTATGTAGACGCTATTGCAAGTCACAATAACGTCTACCATCTAGCTTAAACGCCGTGAGCTAACACTTAGTTAGATCGGGAAATAATGATCTACTAACAAAAGCACAAACAATAACATTAGGTATATGATCGAATACCAAAATGTTTTCATTGCTGCTTTTTCATAAGCACCACGATACAAACGAAATGCCCAATACAAGAAACGAATATTTAATAACGTCACACCCACTAAGTATATAAAGCCGCTCATACCCACAATGTAAGGCAACATAGTAGATATAATCATTAACACGGTATACAACAAAATTTGTAGTCCAGTGAACTCTAAACCATGTGTTACTGGCAGCATTGGTATTTCAACTTTGGCATACTCCTCACGCTTATGAATCGCCAAGGCCCAAAAATGAGGTGGTGTCCACGCATAAATAATAAGCACTAACAAAAGCGCATTAGGATCTATGGTGCCTGTGACTGCAACCCATCCTAAAAGTGGAGGCATAGCTCCTGCAAGGCCACCAATAACAATATTTTGAGGCGTCGCACGTTTAAGGTAACCCGTATAAATAAAAGCATACCCTATAGAAGACCCTAGGGTTAGCCAAGCGACCATCGGGTTAACTAATACATACAATATGCCAAGGCCAATAATCGTCATCAAGGCAGCAAAAACAATAGCGTGAGTAGGCTTAACTTTGCCTTTGGCCACTGGGCGATTGTGAGTACGGCCCATTTGGCCATCAATGCGTCGGTCAATAACATGATTCACTGCGGCTGAAGCGCCTGAAACCATAGCAATACCAAGGTTTCCCCAAATCAGCACTTGCCATGGCACCATCCCAGGGACTGCTAAAAACATGCCAACTATCGACGTTAATATCATGAGAAAAACCACGTTAGGCTTACACATCTCATAATAATCACGCCAATTAATACGCATTGGCGTGGCTGTGGCTTCAGAACTCATTGAGGCGCCCTCGGCTGGAAAAAACTACATAATTAAGACTGACAGTGAGCACAAATAAACATGCACCACCAAAGTTGTGGGCTACAGCAACATCTAAGGGCAACAAGTAATAAATATTAGCCAAACCTAAGCAGAACTGCCCAAAAAATACGACTAAAAACCCAAGACCAAATTTGCGTAAACGTCGATCATCTTGCGACATCAAACGATAACTTAACAATATTAAGAATACACCTAAGATCATAGCACCATAACGGTGTAATACGTGAATAGCCGTACGAGCTTCGGAGTTCATCAAACCGCCCAAATAACTTGGCCCTAGCGTCTGGGTAATGTCAAAACCTTCTGAAAAATTCATTTCAGGCCACCAAGTGCCATTGCAGTCTGGCAAGGTAGAACACGCCAAGGCAGCATAATTTGAGCTCATCCAACCGCCTAAAAGTATTTGAGCAATGACTAACAACAGTGCCAAAGAAGTCCAAACTTTCAACTGACCATGGGAGATATTAGACAGCGATAAAGTTTTAAGTGGACGACCCACGCGGCGCAGTTTTACGAGCAAAACAGTCAGTAAACTGGCAATAAAAAAACCACCCATCAGATGCGCTGTCACCACCTGTGGCCACAGTTTCCAAGTAACCGTCCATGCTCCAAAAGCACCTTGAAGCATCACCATGGCTAGCAAACCTTGGGTGAGAAGAAACGGATAATTTAAGCGTTTACGCGCACTCCAAGAAGCCACCGCTAACACTAAGATAACAAACCCTAGTATTGTGGCGAAGTAACGATGAATCATCTCCAGCCAACCTTTGGCGACTTCTACAGGCGCCTCTGGATATAAGGCTTCAGCTGCTGCAATCGCTTCCACAGTTTCAGGGACTAATAGATTGCCATAACAACCAGGCCAATCTGGACAGCCCAAACCAGCATCAGCAAGACGGGTCCAAGACCCTAAAATGATAACGCAGGTGACTATCGCAAGAGCTAGGCATGTTAAAAATAAGCTCCATTTAGGCGCGCCGTTGGTAGTAGTATTCATAATATGATTACCCTATGTTTGAGGTTCTAAGTAACTTCTTTAAATCTTTAAGTAATTCCTTTCCTTCAAAGCCTGTGCTGTAATACATCATCATATTACCCAGTGGATCTACAATATAGATGCCCTCACCCTTTTCAAACGTTTCTAAAGAAAGACTTTTAAGCAGCACAAGTGCTGGGTAATCTAGCTGCAACTGATCGTTAAAATTACCTTGTGAGTTAACTAATATACGTGTAATTCTATGTGATTCTTTACCCACTGCCGTATGTATTTGTCGTAGTAAGTGATTGGCTTCTTTGCACGATTGATCACAATCTTTTGGGCTTAGGTAAACGACCAACCACCTTTTGTCTAAGTCTATCTGCGACCAAGGCATAGACTCTTGATCTACTAATTGAGCTTGCTGTATGTCATTAGGTGGTAGTAATAATTCACCAAAATTGGTTCGACCTTCTGGCACACCCCATAAATTAAAATACATCAGCATCGCAAACATAAGAGGCACAGCAGTGACTCCAAACACTGCGTACAAAGTCCAACGATTGTTTGTCTTAGTGGTCATAAATCTACCTTTTAGTGTCGATGGGAGAATAAAATACTCGATAAATATATAAAAAACATAGGGTTAATGCGAGACCAAACCATTGCCACGCATACGCCATATGTTTTTCTGAAGCCATAGTGCTCGCCTTCCAGTGTGGCGCAAGCGTCGCATCACCTGGTGTGTCAAGTATCAACACCCAAGGTAACATTGAGCCCTCAATTGACCCTGCTAAATGCCCAGCTAAGGCTGCTGGACTAATGTCCTGTACTAACTGCGGATATTGCTCAGAATAAGTGTCTTCACCCAACTGGTATGGGTTCACTTGCACAGGCACTAAGCGCCCTGTTAGAGACACCTTACCATTTACCCAATCGATCTGGGGTAATGGATCTCTTTGACCATTTGAGGCAAACCAACCGCGATTCACGAGCAACAAGTTATCACCGATACTGATCAGGCCAATTGCGTCATAACCCACTTTGCCAGAGACAACTTGATTGTCTTTAAACCACACAAAGGGCTTGATAAAACGACTATTCAATGTCACTCTTTGAAGGTTCTTTAGCTTACTTAATATTAGCCCCTGATCATCAGGTACTATAATAGGTTGCTCCAGAGCCATTAAACTGCGTTGCAGTAATATTTTTTGGTCTGCCCTATCTAACTGCCACAAACCTAAGTTTATGGTAAGGGGCAAAAAAAATAACGTGAAAACCGTGATAGCCCAATAATGTTGCAGTCGTTTAATCATTTATTTAGCGAACCTAATTAACATATCAACAAACGTATCTATAGAGACTCTTTTTATGCTAAAAATCGTCATTATCATCGTGTTATTGCTGGCCCTAACAAGCTTAGCCAGTGGTTTCTTTTTCTTAATGAAGGATGGTACAAAATCTACCCGTTTACTCACTTCACTAAAATATCGCGTTAGCTTAATTGTACTTCTAATTATACTAATAACCTATGGATTTTGGACAGGTCAACTTGTAACTTCGTCGCCCTGGGCTGCTATTCATTAACCTAAAAAATGTGTACTAGACATAAAAAAGGCAGCCATTAAGCTGCCTTTTTTCTTCATCACCTACAGCTTATAGGATATAGACGAATAAGAACAAACCTACCCAAACCATATCTACAAAATGCCAATACCACGCCGCTGCTTCAAAACCGAAGTGCTGCTCTGGAGTAAAGTGACCTTTACAAATACGAATCCACATTATAAACAAGATAAACGCACCAATCGTTACGTGCAGGCCGTGGAAGCCTGTCAACATAAAGAAGGTTGAACCGTATATACCTGAATCTAAAGTAAGGCCTAGCTCTGTATAAGCTTCAATGTATTCCAATATTTGGTAATAAACAAAGATAGCGCCCAAGACAACCGTGGCACCCAACCAAAAAATCGTACGGCCACGATGCATTGCTCTAAGTGCATGGTGAGCGATCGTTAAGGTGACACTTGAAGTCATCAACAATACGGTGTTTAACAACGGAATATGCCAAGGATCAATGACCGCATTAGGGCCAGGATAATCTGCGCCGCCTGGGTTATTAAACATAGGCCAAGAATAATCAAAATCAGGCCATAACATATGTGATGAACCTTTATCACCTTGGCCATCTAACCATGGGCCTGCCCATTGGCGAACATACAAGAGTACGCCAAAGAACGCCACAAAGAACATGACTTCTGAAAAGATAAACCAGCTCATGCCCCAGCGAAAGGACTTATCCATCTGAGGACTGTACATACCGCCTCTACTTTCAGTGATGACTTTAGCAAACCACTGGAAGAAAACAAAAGCTAATAGCAATGTACCTGCTGTGAACACCAGGTGAGGGAAACCAAACCCTTGCCCACCTGAACTCATGTGGTTCATCATACCGCCAGCTCCAGCTGCCATTCCAAATAGGCCAATACTTGACACAATTGGGAAATAGCTACTTTCTGGTACGTAATAATTGGATGTTGCCATCTATCGCTCCTTCGTCGAAGACTTATTATCAGGCCATATTTCGGCCGAAATTATATTTATATGCCTTTGCTATTTAGCAAAAGCACCTGCATCAAATAACGTGTATGACATAGTCACTTTTTTAACGTGAGACGGAATCTCAGGGCTTAAAGAAAAAATCAACGGCATTTCACGCCCTTCTCCAGCCTTTAACGTTTGCTGATCAAAGCAAAAACACTCTGTTTTTTGCACATGTTCAGCAGCTTCAGATGGCGATACACTTGGCACTGCCTGTCCTACCATGTCGTTTTCTGTGGGGTTTAAAGCCCAGAATTTCACTTGAGTCCATGCGCCTGGGTGCATCTCCACTTCTTCTTGCAAAGCTTCAAATTCCCAGGGCATACCTGCATTATTAGTTGTTATAAACTGCACGGTTATTGTGCGGCTTGTATCAACCCATTGCTCAACCCTTTCTACCGGTCCTCCTGTCTTACCATTAATCCCAGTAATTTCGCAAAATATATCGTACAAAGGTACTAAAGCAAAACCAAACCCAAACATTGCCACTGCTGCTATAACTAGCTTTAAGGCTGTGTTATTCGGCTTATGGCCGGACTGTTCATCCGGCTGTGGTGAGTTAGAGTTCATATAGACCTATTTAACCTATTTAACGTGTGGTGGCTCAGCAAATGTATGATATGGAGCTGGCGATGGAATAGTCCATTCCAGACCTTCTGCGCCTTCCCACACTTGATCAGTGGCTTTTTCGCCGCCACGAATCGTCTTGATCAATACGAACAAGAAGATAAGCTGAGAGAAACCAAAGATAAACGCACCAACGGTCGCAATGGCATTAAAATCTGCAAACTGCAGTGCATAGTCAGGTATACGACGAGGCATTCCAGCCAATCCAATAAAGTGCATTGGGAAGAAGGTTACGTTTACACCGATGAAAGACATCCAAAAGTGAAACTTACCTAAGTTCTCGTTGATGTAATGACCAGTCCATTTTGGCAACCAGTAATAAACACCAGCGATAATACCAAACAAAGCACCTGGCACTAGCACGTAATGGAAATGAGCCACTACAAAGTAAGTGTCGTGGTACTGGAAGTCTGCAGGCGCAATAGAAAGCATCAAGCCTGAGAAGCCGCCAATGGTAAACAAGACTACAAAAGCCAAGGCAAATAACATTGGCGTCTCAAAGGTCATTGAACCTCTGAACATTGTCGAAACCCAATTAAATACCTTCACACCCGTAGGAATAGCAATCAACATCGTGGCGTACATGAAAAATAGCTCAGTTTGCAGCGGCAAGCCAACTGTAAACATGTGGTGAGCCCATACAATGAACGACAAGAAGGCGATTGAAGAAGTGGCATATACCATTGAGGCATAACCAAACAGTGGCTTGCGAGCAAAGGTTGGAATGATCTGAGAAACAATACCAAATGCTGGCAAGATCATGATGTATACTTCTGGGTGACCAAAGAACCAAAATACGTGTTGGAACAATACTGGGTCACCACCACCAGCAGCATCAAAGAACGCTGTACCGTAGTGAATGTCCATTAACATCATGGTCACAACGCCTGCCAAAACTGGCATTACAGCCACTAGCAAGTATGCAGTAATGAACCAAGTCCAAACAAATAGTGGCATCTTCATCAATGTCATACCTGGTGCCCGAAGGTTTAAGATAGTCACAATGATATTGATCGCACCCATGATGGAAGAAATACCCATCATATGCACACCAAAGATAAAGTAAGTCACGCTGCTTGGCGCATACGTTGTGGACAGTGGAGCGTAGAAAGTCCAACCAAAATTTGGTGCACCAGCTTCAGTAAATAGCGTAAACAAAAGCATACCAAAAGCAAACGGCAAGATCCAAAAGCTCCAGTTGTTCATGCGCGGCAAGGCCATGTCTGGCGCACCAATCATTAATGGAACCATCCAGTTAGCCAAACCAACAAAGGCAGGCATGATCGCACCAAAAACCATGATCAAACCATGCATAGTGGTCATTTGGTTAAAAAATTCAGGCTCTATAAGCTGCATACCTGGCTGAAATAATTCAGAGCGGATGATAAGCGCCATGGTGCCACCAATAAACAACATGGTTAGAGAAAACCAAAGGTACATAGTACCAATGTCTTTGTGGTTAGTCGTTAATACCCAGCGCATGATGCCTTTAGCAGGCCCATGATGTCCGTGGTCATCATGATTATCGTGACTAGCAGTCGCAGTTGTCATTATTCAGCCCCCTATTTCTTTGCGTCAGTGATCATTTTTGGAGTGACCGTTTCGCCAGTATCGTTACCCCAAGCATTTCGCTCAAAGGTAATAACAGCAGCCATGTCAACATCACTCAATTGTGTAGCGTATGCTTGCATAGCTGTACCTGGCTTACCATTTAGTACTATGTCGATGTGAGCAGCCATGTCGTTCAAAGCAATATCGCTACCAGCTAATGCTGGGAATACTGAGCCTAAGCCTTGGCCTTCACCGCCGTGACACGCTGCACAACTACGTGCGTAAACGTCTGCGCCTTTAACCATCAGTTCATCATAGCTAAAATCGCCCAGAGCAGCTTGTGCTTCTGCAATCTTTCCTGCACGTTGCTCTTCTAGCCAAACTTGGTATTCATCGCCAGTCACCGCTTCTAGAACGATAGGCATAAAACCGTGGTTAACACCACAAAGCTCTGCACATTGACCGCGGTAGATACCCTCTTCGCCTTCAGGTATAAAGGCCCAAGATTCGTTGATATACCCTGGAATAGCATCTTTCTTAACAGCGATCTCTGGCACCCACCAAGCGTGGATAACATCATTAGATGTAATTAAGAAGCGTACTTTTTGTCCAGTTGGAACAACCACATGCTTATCAACTTCAAGCAAGTAGTTTTCATTTTTTTCAGCAAGGTTGTAGATTTCATCTTCTGGGGTGGTGAGGTTACTAAAGAAACCAACATCTTCACCTAAGTAGTTATATTCCCACTTCCACTGATAACCCGTGATTTTAATATCCACGTCAGAGTTGGTAGTGTCATACATCTGTATCAACACGGTAGTCGCTGGGACAGCCATAGCAATCAGGATAACTGTAGGCAATGCAGTCCACAGAATCTCTAAAGTTAGGCTTTCATGGAACTTAGATGCAACTGCACCTTTAGATTTGCGATGTTTGAAAATGGAGTAAAACATTACACCAAAAACCACTACACCTATCCAAACACAAATCCAAAAAATAAGCATATGTAGTTCGTAAATAGATTGACTTACTTCTGTGATGCCTTGAGGCATATTCAGCTCCCAATCTGCCATTGCAGCAGGTGCCGATACCAAACCCAAGACTACAGAACTTAGGCGCTGCCAAGTTCTAAAAAGCATACTTACCCTCCAGGTGATCTCTTTGATCGTGGATATTATTTAAGCCCAAATTGATTACTAAAATTGAGGCGGGCTAATTATCCTCAATTACAAGGGTGTTGTGCAAGTCTTATTTTGCTTTTTACACTGCATAGTTGACTATAGTATTAGGCTAAAAGAGCCTCATCACGGCCACTACCGCAACATAAGAGGAAGCTACTGTAGAAGATAATTCCATAAGCTTAATCAACCTTAAACCCACTGTGCTGACATCGTTTGATTGATTTTGGCGCCAATGCCTTCTCGTGCACGCCAAACGCCAAAGTAAGCGATGAAGCATTAACCTTTAATAAGGCTTCTGCACGCGTTAACACACTGCTTAACTAGGCTTGGGCCTTGGTATATTAAGCCACTATAAACCTGGATCAGTTTGGCCCCTGCATTCATTTTCTCCAACGCATCAGCACCACTGTTGATACCACCCACACCGATAATAGGCACTTTGTCACCTAAAATCACATACAAAGCTGCAATAGTTTTTGTCGCATGATCCTTCAATGGCGCACCACTGAGCCCTCCTGCCTCATCGCCAAAGGTCAGTTCACTCACCCCGTCCCTGCTAAGCGTTGTATTGGTTGCGATGACACCATCCATTTGGTGTTCCAAGATACATTGGGCCACACCTTGAAGCTGTTCATCGTCCATGTCAGGTGCAATTTTAACGGCCAGTGGAACATAACGGCCATGGGCTTTTTCAAGGACTGCTTGCTCTTGTTTAAGCGCGCCTAACAATTGACTCAAAGACTCACCGAATTGCAAGTCTCGCAAACCCGGCGTATTAGGGGAGGAAATATTGACCGTAATATAGCTGGCATAGGCATAAACCTTTCTCATGCAGATAAGGTAGTCAGATGCAGCGTCTGCAACTGAGGTATCAAAATTCTTGCCAATATTAATGCCTAGTACACCCTTGTATTTAGCTTTTTTAATATTTTCTATAAGGTAATCCACACCTTTATTGTTAAAACCCATGCGGTTAATAATTGCTTGGGCTTCAGGCAGTCTAAACATGCGTGGCTTTGGGTTGCCAGGCTGCGGCCTTGGCGTGGTAGTTCCCACTTCTATAAAGCCAAAACCTAAAGCAGCAAGGCCATCAACAGCACTGGCATTTTTGTCCAATCCAGCAGCAAGACCTACAGGGTTGGGGAACTCTATACCCATCACCGTGACAGGTAAATCGGCGACGCTTGGCGTCAAAGCGCTCAGCAGCCCTAACCTTTCACCAGCTGCAAGCCCATCAAGAGTTAAATCATGAGCAGTTTCAGCCGAAAGTTGGAACAACAGGCTACGGGCAATAGAATACAAAGAAACACCTCAATAATTTGACAAAAAAAGGTTAAAGAAAAACCGATAGAATTTGTAATGAGTATACCGTATGCGCTTGAAGGATACATTTGGTATAGCCTAATTTACATAGATTTTCATGGCATATGCATCAACAAACACGTAATGCAAAAATGGCTATGAAAACTACCGACTATGATTCACTAAAGAGCGTAAGTCACTGAGCGTCTTCAAACGTTTACCTTGCTCAAAACAAGCATTAGCTTGAGGATACACCCGGCCTAATAATTTAAGCCATTGCTTTACCCGTGCATCTTGAAACTTCACCGCAACCTGCTCATCAACAAGGTCAATAAAATAAAGTACCCTAGGCACTAAAGCCTCCCAACTCCACTCCTGTATCGGTTGGCCTGCCTGCAGGTGACGGATCTGCAATGCTAGATCTGGCTTCCATACCAACCCTCGGCCTACCATTACATCCTCACTACCACTGGCTTGACGACAGGCTGTATAGTCTTGCGGCGTCCATACTTCGCCATTGGCAATCACGGGAATATCAACTACTTGTCTGATTTTTTGAATCCACTGCCAATGAGCTGGAGGGCGATAGCCTTCCACCTTGGTTCTAGCATGCACGGTAAGCTCGTTGGCGCCTGCGCCCTGTATACGCTGCGCGTTTTCTAAGGCTAAGTCTTTGGTGGCAAATCCAAGGCGCATTTTAGCGCTCAACCAAGCATCATCACCTATAGCCTGCCTTACAGTGGCGATAATATTGGCTACCCGCTTAGGCTCTTGCAACAACACCGCTCCACCTTGGCTTCGGTTTACTGTTTTTGCAGGGCAACCAAAATTCAGATCAACCCCTGGGGAACCTAGCTCCAGTGCCCTTACTGCGTTTGCTGCCAAAGCTTCAGGGTCACTACCTAACAGCTGAATACGCACAGGTATACCTGCTGGAGTTTTAGCGCCATTAGATAGCTCTGGACACAAACGATGGAATACTTTTGGAGGCAACAGCTGGGTAGTCACGCGGATAAATTCAGTGACACACAGATCAATACCACCAATTTGGGTAAGGCAATCACGTAATATGTTGTCGGCTAGACCTTCCATGGGAGCCAAAATGATACGACTCACAAGCTAAACTCTACTTCACAGATACGCTGCGCTCGGATAACATAGCCATCTAACGCTTTTATATCGGCTTTTCTAACCACTTTCGGGTAAATCATGTTCACGGGTATCGTCCAAGGCCAAGGCCAAATTAAATCCATTGTCACTGGCACTAACCAGCGCAGCTTTGTTATCACTCTTCCACAAGCGATCAGCGAAAAGGTTGACATTGGTGCAAGTATTGCGATCAATGGCACCTGCCTGACAGTCACCGCACAACGTGATAACCATTTTAGTTTTGATGTTATCGGCCAAACCCTCAAGTTAACCAACCTAGGCCTGCTAAAACAAGGGGATTGGGTGAATGTAGAACGCTCATTAAAATATGGTGATGAAATAGGTGGTCATATTATTTCAGGGCATGTTTCCATAGCGCTAGCGATCAGTCAAATCGACAAACAAGATGGCAATACCAACATTTGGTTTAACCTACCTGAGGCACACAAAAAACACGTTTTACCCCAAGGTTTTATTGGCCTTAATGGCTGCAGTCTCACTGTAGGCTGCGTTGAAGAATCTAAGTTTTGCGTTTGTCTTATTCCTGAAACTCTTAGAGTCACAGGGTTTGGTAACGCAAACCCTGGAGATTTAGTGAATATGGAAATCGATCATCAAACCCAAACTATTGTAGCGACAGTGGAGCGCGTTTTAGCAACAAGAAATTAATCCCACCCTTGGGTATGTTGTCTAATCAGCTTAGTGAAGAGCTCAATGTGTTCTTCACTGTCGTTTAAGCAAGGAATATAGCGGTAGGTTTCTCCACCACTTTCCATGAAGTATTCCCTATTTTCTACGCTAATTTCTTCAATGGTCTCTAAGCAATCCGCACTAAACGCTGGGGCAATAATATGCACATTTTTAATGCCTTTGGCAGGCAACTCTTTAAGTGTGATATCCGTATAAGGCTGTAGCCATTCTGCAGGGCCAAAGCGACTTTGAAAAGTCGTCATTACTTCTTCGTCTGTTAAATTTAAACGCTCTTTTACTAGGCGCGTAGTGGCACGGCAGAAGCAATGGTAAGGGTCACCTTTATCGAGGTAAGCTTTGGGGATACCATGGTAACTAAACAACGTTAAGTCTGGTTTACCATGCTTTTCACGAAAGGCCACGATACTATTTGCCAAGGCTTTAACGTAGAGCTCATCGTGATAATAATCATTAATAAAACGCACTTCAGGTATCCAGCGCCATTTATTTAGCACTTGAGTCACTTTATCAAAGGTACTTGCGGTAGTCGCTGCACAATATTGTGGGTACATGGGGAAGATTAAGATCTTACGCACACCTTGGTCACGCATTTTAATAAGCTGACTTTCTATACTTGGGTTGCCGAACCGCATGGCCAAACCAACCACAAGATTAGGTAGTTTTTCGACAAGGGCAGCCTGTTGTTTTTTAGCAATGTCGTATAGTGGGCTACCACTGTCTGTCCAAACTGTTTCATAAGCTTTGGCACTTTTTGCAGGACGCACATTAAGAATAATAACATTCAGAATGATTTGCCAAATTATTTTTGGTGTTTCGATCACCCTTGGATCACTTAAAAATTCTTTAAGGTACGTGCGCAGGGCTTTTTTAGTGGGAGCATCTGGCGTGCCCAAGTTGGTAATTAACACCCCTACCTTAGTGTCCATGCCATGCTGATAATCTTTTTCACCGACAAATTTCATTGTGAATCTCCTACTGTGTTCAAATGCCATAAATATGATAAAAGCCATGCCATAACTCAGGGCAAAGCAAGCAATATGCGTAACAAGCACATTGGCATTTAAAGACTTATGTTATGGGTTAACTT
The DNA here is from genome assembly GCA_024686035.1 of Oceanospirillaceae bacterium. Taxonomy (GTDB): domain Bacteria; phylum Pseudomonadota; class Gammaproteobacteria; order Pseudomonadales; family Balneatricaceae; genus Njordibacter. Next base: position 6,563 of record JAIBDW010000006.1, on the reverse strand, counting down.
GCTGCCAATGCTTTAGTGACTACTTCATACACGTCACTGCTAAGCTTGGCTTGGCTTAATCTTTGCAATTGTGCTTGCATCAGCACTTGTCTATTGATTGTGTGGGGCTTAAAACGCCCTAAGGGTTTGGCTAGATTGGCAGCAATCATCGGGTTAATAGGATCCAGTCGCAAAATCATATCCGCCACAAATTCGTAACCACTGCCATCTGCACTATGGAAATTAATCGCACTGCGGATAAAACTACCCACTAAGCTGCGCACTTTATTAGGATTACGAATATCAAATGAAGCATGCTCAAGCAAGGCTTTTACATGAGACAAACGACCGGGCAAATTGGTCCCTGCTTGCATGGCAAACCATTGGCACACCACTTGCGCATCATCTTGCCACCTTTGATAAAAGTCAGCCAATAATGGCACAGATATAGCACTATTTTTTTGACCAGTTAAAATATGTAAAGCCGCCCCAACGTCCGTCATGTTAGCTTGCAGCTGATATTGAGCTTGCGCTATTTCCTGATAGTGAACATCATCTAAACTATTAAGATAAAACAAACACGTATTTTTAAGCGCTCGTTTACCAATAGCATTGCCTGTTTGACTAAAAGGCCCGGTGTCATGGTTACTTTGGTAACACGCTAGCAAATCGCTCTCTAGAGCTTGCGCTATCGCAACACGCATCGCTTCCCTACCCGCGTGAATCAAGTCTACATCCACCGTGGCTTGATTCTCTGCCAAATAGGCTTCACTGGGCAGCTGCACCAACTTGGCAACCATAGCAGGGTCTAGGGTTTCATCCACCAAACTGCTGCGTAACATGGTTGTCAGTTCTGGCCCTAGTTGATAACCAATTGGCTGCAACATGGCCTGTGTCACGGCTTCAATCAACAACCGTTGACAAGCTTCCCATCGACAAAAACCATCAGTGTCTTTACTAGCCAAAAACAATAGTTGCTCTTGAGTGTAGTGATAGTCCAACTTTACAGGGGCACAAAAGCCTCGCAATAAAGATGGCACAGGGTTTTGGATGACCCCTTCAAACACAAAGGTTTGTTTGTTTTTAGTAATATTCAGCACAGTCTCTTTGCCTGTCAAAGGCCCCACATCCTTTAATTCTAAAGGCATTTGCGCCCCACTAGCATCCAACAAAGCGATGCGTAAGGGTAAATGGAAGGGCTGCTTTTCTTGGCACTCTGGCGTAGCTGGCGTAAATTGTTCAACAGTAAGGCGATACTCGTTAGATGCGTCATCATAAACATCTGTGACCGTTAAAGTCGGTGTGCCTGCTTGACTATACCAGCGTGTAAACTGGCGCAAATCAACACCACTAGCGTCACTCATAGCGGCGATAAAATCATCTGTGGTAACTGCCTGACCATCGTGACGGTCAAAATACAAATCACTTCCCTTTCGAAACAACTCATCTCCAAGCAATGTATGGATCATTCCCACAACTTCAGCACCTTTTTCATACACGGTCACTGAGTAAAAATTATTAATTTCTATGTAAGACGCTGGACGGATAGGGTGCGCCATGGGGCCTGCATCTTCAGCAAACTGATGGGTACGCAATACGGTGACATCATCAATACGCTTTACCGCCGCAGAATAAGTGTCTGCGGTGTATTGAGAATCACGATAGACTGTAAAGCCTTCTTTCAAACTCAGTTGGAACCAGTCACGACAAGTAACTCGATTACCAGACCAGTTATGAAAGTATTCATGGGCGACAATACCCTCGATACGCTCGAACATGGCGTCGCTGCTAGTGGCTGGATCGGCTAACACACAGTCGGAATTAAAAATATTGAGGCCTTTGTTCTCCATGGCCCCCATGTTGAAGTCATCCACAGCCACGATCATAAATAAGTCTAAATCATATTCACGACCGTACACCTTTTCATCCCACAGCATTGACCGTTTAAGGGATGCCAATGCGTGATCACATTTATGGCTGTTATGGGCTTCCACAAAAATCTGTAAATCAACACTCCTGCCAGACATGGTGGTAAATTCTGCATCTTGGCGCACCAAGTCACCCGCCACCATAGCAAACAAATAGGCAGGCTTGGGAAATGGATCATGCCACACAGCAAAATGCTCGCCATTGTCTAGATCGCCATGCTCCACTGGATTACCGTTAGCCAATAAAATAGGATAACGCGCTTTATTTGCACTGATACGAGTCGTAAAAATGGACAAGGCATCTGGGCGATCTAGGTAATATGTAATATTGCGAAATCCTTCGGCCTCGCACTGAGTGCAATACATACCACCAGACTTATAAAGCCCTTCTAAAGTGGTATTGAGCTGCGGCTGGATCAAGCACTCGGTGGTCAATTCAAAGGCTTCTGGACACTGGTGGATAGATAACATTCCATCTTCTAAATCATAGTCTGAGTGATCTAAAATAAGGCCGTCCATCATCACTTCTTGAAGCTTAATGTCGCTACCACCTTGCAATACCAAGGCGGATGTATCTGCATCACTTGCAAGGTTACGACGCACTTTTAGTCGTGCCACTACAGAGGTATATTCATCACCAATACGAATATCCAGATTAGTGGTTTCAATGATGAACACAGGAACCTGATAATCTTTTAAATAAATCACTTGGGTGTTTTTAGTCATGAGCTCAATTGCACCAAATAGGATGTGTATTTGCGGATGTTAATGACCGCTGTATCAAAAATAAGATATTGCCCCTTTATACCCATCAATCTACCTTCTAAGACAGGCTCCTTGTCTAGGTTATGGGACTTAATTTTACTGGGGTATTCTAATACTGGGTAGCGCATACTCATCGCAGCTGTATCTAACCACTGGTAATCTTGGTGGCTCAGTGCCCCCAGTAACACTTCTAAATCTGCTTCTGATTCATTTAACAATGCATCCGCTGCTTGGGCCATATCAATAGGTTGGGCGTCGCTTTGAAGTAGTTTGCGCCAATTTGTTTTATCGGTTACATATTGTTTGAGCACAGTTTCCACTTGTCCAGACAATTTACGTGTGGCCACCTGCATAATAGGCATGGCTTGTGATGCGCCTTGATCCAGCCAACGTGTAGGCATTTGATTAACCCGAGTAATGCCTACCTTAAGGCCCGATGAATTAGCCAAATAAACGATATGGGGCTGCATACAAAAGGCTTGTCCCCAAGCCTCATCCCGACAAGTACCTGCGTCAAAATGACAGCGCTCTGGACTCATAATACATAAATCACATTGTGGTAATTTTTGCATACAAACAAAGCAGTGGCCTTGGCTATAACTTTTTTTGGTTTTACGGCCACAGTGGCTGCAGTTAATCTGTCCCAAATGCTCTAAACGAATGGTTTGGCCTATTAAAGCGTTAAGGTGCAACTGTTGATCACCTAACACAAGCGTATATTGCACTTGAGCGTCAGGCACAGAATCAATATGGGTGGTGAGTTTTTGGAGGTGCCCAGAAAGCACATTAGATGTTTGCATAATTAGTGTATTTTGATGATCTTTTCTTCTGTCACAGCAGGTACAGAACTAGATTTAGACGCGCACTGATCAGGCATATACCCTGAGTGTTGCTTTGTGTCTAATTTCATAGACTGATAGCTCAACACAGCTTCCATGCAGGAATTTTTTTGAGCTTCACTTAGCACTCTACCATCAGGCCATTTACCAATCTCTAAGGCAGTTTTCAGACTTAGGTAGATTTCTGGAGTGAGTTGGGAAATAACTTGCTTATATTCCATCAAACAAACCTCTTACATAAAACGTTAATGCAAATAATATCATAAACCTCTCTCTCACGAGCCTTTTTGTCCTTTACTTGAGCGCATACGCAGCAAATAAGTGTGTAAAAGCCCCCACACTACTCCTGCCACCAGCCCGCCTATATGCGCCATATTTGCCATGTTGCCAAACCCAAGAAACAAGAACAAACCACTTAAACCAGCTAATAACCAAAGTAACATAAATATAAGAATGCTTTGGGGCAAATGATATCGTGGCACGTTATATCGATCCATCACCCATACATATCCTAGCAAACCATATATCACCCCAGACATACCGCCAAATAAGCTTGTTTCTTGCCATGCTTGCGCCACATTAGCAGCCAAACTTGTGACCACTAACAAGGCGATCAACAAAAGGGATGATTGGCGTTCTATACGCTTACCCAAATCCAGCCACCACAATCCGTTAAACACTAAATGAAGCCATCCAAAATGCAATAACATGGGGCTCAACAAGCGCCACGGTTGCTGCCATAAATGATCAAATCCAGGTACAAGGTAGGCTTGTGTACTCACCACAATAGGGAAAAAGCTGAACCAAGAAACCATCTCCAAATCACTACCCATCCCAGTGACCATCACCACCAAAAGCATGAGAGTAAAGAAGAAATATGTGACGGGAGACCGCCTAAAAAATGCCCAAACATACCCTTTAGAGCCTGTGGTCGTTAAGCCAGGTGAGCCAGATTCCGAGTCTGAAAAAACCGGCTGGGGCTCTCCAGCGCCCTGCAATACTTGCTGCATTAACGCCTGCCCTTGAGCATATTGCGCCGCGTCTTGTAACCACAGTTGCTGTTCGCCGTCTAAAAAACGCACCCGGTGTGGCACTTTATGATGCCACAATGTTTTGGTAACCAGCGTAAGGTCAGTGGAGTTGGGGAAAGTGTGTAACAGTATCATTGTCCATCATCACTGGCACGTGCATGCCACCCCAATTTGCTACGACAACGGTCATAGAAATGATGCCCAAGTGGTTGTAAAACTTTAAGCCTAGCCTCATGACGCTGTATGTGCACCTTATCACCTGGTTCACACACAAGGTGCACTTGGCCGTCACAGCTAATTGTAGGCTGGTTACTATTGTCTTCACCTATGAGTATCTCCAGCTGCGCATCAGCAGCCACTACTAATGGCCTGCTACTTAAATTATGAGGATTCATCGGCACTAGAGAAATAGCATCTAATCCAGGGTGCATTATTGGCCCGCCTGCTGAAAGTGCATAGGCCGTAGAGCCCGTCGGGGTAGCTACAATAAGACCATCAGCTCGATCAAAATAAACAGCTTTATCATCTATAGCCAGATCATAGGCCAACATCCTAGCCGACTTACCTGGGTGTAATACGATGTCATTTAGGCCACTACCACGACCTACCTCTTCGCCATCACGCAAAACATGGGCTGAAAGCATAAAACGATAGCTGGTTTCAAACTGGCCATTCAACACCGCCTCTAAAGAGGTTTCAACTTGGTCAGGTGCAATGTCTGTTAAAAAACCTAGCTTGCCGCGATTTATGCCAATCACAGCCACACCGTAGGTTGCCATAATACGAGCGGCAGAGAGCATGCTGCCATCGCCTCCCACCACAATCACTAAATCACAATTTTTACCCAAAAAATGACGATCACCAGTGCCGTATAAAGCATTAGGTAAGTGATCAGCATTCAAAGAGTCTGCAATACGATCATCGACCCATACCTGTCGATCACAATGATTAAGGCATTTTATTACACGATGTAAGGTTTCAATTACTGCGGGACTATTAAGCCTGCCAATAAGGCCGACATGTTTAAACTGTGTCAAAAAATCCCCTTTGGGCGTGCGCCTATGTGGCTTAACTAAATGGATAACAAAGCTAACAAGGTCAACGACGAATTAAGCTAAGGTTTCTTGAAAAAATTCCATCAATTGATCTTCATGATTAAAACGGTCGGTAAGCACTTCACCTAAACGTGATAAGCGACCACTAAAGTGGCCTAAATCTTGAATTGAAAGCTTTTCAACAGTGCCATATTCATCATCAAAAATAACAATTTTATCTGTTGTGTCGTGGATTTTACCCAAAAGCACACTGGTTTGGTTGGTAAATTGCGCATTATAGTGGGCGATATGCGTCAGTAACTGTTCATACACATTAAAGTGACCACGGGAGCTATAATCCACCATGGCCTCACAAAAATGATGCAATTGTCCGATCACATCATCTGCCACACTCATTTGTGGCAATGCCATAAACTGAGTGAGTAGTGCTTGTCGTTCAATTAACCATGCGTCAATCAAATCGTCAAAAGCCTGATCTAAGCGTTGAGCTTGATGTTGCACCATACAATGATCTCTTTGGGCATTAGTATCTACCCAAAAGGGTACCTTGTTAACTGTGCATGAACAAGAGCCACTAATGTAGTTTTAACATTTCCGTTTTTTAATTTAGAGAATGCGTAACCAAGAAACCTCTATATCGGCATCATAATAGGCCATGCCTAATTTATTTAAATACTCTAGGCGATCTGCTGTCATTAAATTGATATCAGGGGCTTCTAAGTTATTCGCTAAGTATATACCTGCCAAAAAGGTCATAAATTGCTCACCCTCTTTCACTAATAACAAGCTTGCTGCGCCTACATCGGGCTTAACCTTGCTGTTTAAAGCCTCTGGCACAGCCACCATAATCACCACAGGTTGTTGCGCCCCTTCAATTCTTACGCTGCGGTTTCTCACCGCCTGCTGCGCCCAATAATAAGCCAGTTCTTTACTTTGTGTTAAAAACACAGGCTCAACAGATTCAGC
>JAIBDW010000152.1 GCA_024686035.1 Oceanospirillaceae bacterium | reverse complement strand
TAAAACTTTTAACCACATAACTTTCATTTTCATAATCGACCACTCGAATTACATTTCTATCCTCGTACAAAGTGTATAACGATTCTTGAAAATACAGTTCAATGTTTTGGATTCAGATGCCAATCTATGGCGGGTGACGTATTTTTTATCAAAAAAAGTTCCTTTTAGTTAGTTGATTGGCCTATTGGAAATGGCGTACTCGCCTATTAAAAATGCCGTTATTGGGGTGATAAATCATACGCCTATTAAACTCATACTAATAGATTATTATAGGTAAAAATTAAATACAAATACCGCATTAGTAGCAAAATATATATGTAATGACGTTTTTAGCTTAAACAGCGGCAGCCAACACTTGGAACAAGGTGGCAATATCACCCATGGCCCAAGAAACTTATATTTGTCTTTAGTTGAAAAACGTTAGGCTTTACACTTGCTGGGAAAGACTAAATATTGTCCCAAGCAACGTTCATCAAAAAATGCGATAAAAAACCTATGAAAATAACAGCCCTCACTACCCAGCTGGTAAACCTGCCTTTAGAAAAACCTATCCGCACAGCTATTCATGACATGAGATCGGTGGGTTGTGTGTGCTTAACGATACACACAGATGAAGGGATCGTAGGTGAGGCTTACGCTTTTTCGTTAAATGCCCTTCGATTAAATGTATTTGATGAGATGATCAAAGGTTTATCACACTTGGTAGTGGGTAAAGACCCTCACTACAGTGAAGGCATATGGCAATCCATATGGCAGGAGATTAATCCAAGTGGTTTAAAAGGCGTCACCGTGTCGGCACTTTCTACCATCGATACTGCGCTTTGGGATATAGTGGGTAAGGCAGCGCAGCAACCTTTGTATAAAGTTTTTGGTGCCTGTCGTGACAGCGTAGCTACCTACGCCAGTGGTGGCTTGTGGCTGTCTGCATCATTAGATGAGCTGGTAAAAGAAGCCGATGAGCTGGTCGCGCAAGGTTTTGTGGCAATGAAGCTGCGAATTGGTAAAGCATCTTTATTGCAGGATGTTGAGCGAGTTAAGCGGGTGCGCGAAGCGATTGGGCCAAATATTCAATTGTTGTGTGATGCCAACCAAGCCTTTACCCCTAAGCAAGCGATTCGTTTGGGTGAGCAGTTACAAGATTATGGTGTAAATTGGTTTGAAGAGCCAGTGGCCTCTCATGATCTAAAAGGCCATGCTCAAGTGCGTGCAGCTCTCACTTTGGACGTGGCCTCAGGAGAAGGGGAGTATACGCGTTTTGGTATAGAGGCCATGATAGACGCTGGAGCAGCTGATATATTGATGCCAGATCTACAGCGCATTGGTGGGCTTACAGAAATGTTACGAGTGGCTCACTTAGCTGGAGCGCATAACCTGCCCATCTCTACCCACATATTCACCGAACAAAGTTTATCTATCGCAGGAAGTTGTAGTAATTGTATCAGTGTAGAACACATGCCTTGGTATGGGCGTTTATTTAATGAATCTATGGTGTTAGAAGCTGGCAAATTGAATATGCCCCAAGGCCACGGTTTAGGCTTTACCTTTAACCAAGATCTGTTAAAACACTATGCCATGTAACATGCACATTTAGGGCTGCCACTGATAATTTTTCATAGGCACTTTATGATTATTTAGCCGCACTCCTTCTTGTTCTAACGCTTGTCGTTGTTTTTCATACTTAGCTGTTGCGGGTGGGAAGGGTAGTTTGCCACTGGCAGTGATGACTCTGTGCCAAGGTAAACTTGAATCATTAGGAAGATTGCGTAAACACCAGCCCACCCATCTTGCAGCGCCAGTTTGCCCTGCAAGGGCTGCGAGCTGTCCATAGCTTGCTACCTGGCCACGGGGGATGGCCGCGATAGTTTGGTATAGTTGCTGGCGT
>JAIBDW010000142.1 GCA_024686035.1 Oceanospirillaceae bacterium | reverse complement strand
TGTATCAACACCTTGCTCGATGCAACGTCTGCGTATTTCTTTGTGACCTTCAATCGCCGCTGCGCGACACCCTTTGTGGGGACCATCCATTTCGGATAAATACATTGAGGGGACATGTGTTATTTTTGCAGCTAAGGCAAGCTTGCCCATAGTGTTCTCCTAGTTAGGAAAAATGCAGTGTCAGTTAATGATTATGCGATTGACGGTCACTGCTTATCGGATTAGATCTAATGGTTAAAAAATAGCGTATGTATTAAGCGCCCCATTTAGGGATACGGTGGTCACCTAAACTCATACAGACAAACTTAGCTTCGCAAAAAACTTCGTAGCTCCAGTGGCCGCCTTCACGGCCTGTTCCTGAATCTTTAGTACCACCAAAGGGTTGGCGTAAATCACGAACATTTTGGCTATTTACAAACACCATGCCTGCCTCAATGGCTTTAGATACACGTAATGCCTTTGAATTATTTTCAGTCCATACATAAGAGGCGAGACCAAAATTGATATCATTGGCAATTCGAATAGCATCTGCTTCATCTTCAAAGGGAATAAGGCAAGCGACAGGGCCAAAGATTTCTTCTTGCGAAATACGCATGTTGTTATCAACATCAGCAAAGACAGTGGCTTCTACGAAGTAACCCTCTGCAAGTTCTCCTGGTAAATCAGGCGTGCCGCCACCAGTCATTAAACGGGCACCTTCTTCTTGGCCAAGCTTGATGTAGCTTTGCACTTTTGCCAAATGCTCTTTAGAAATCATAGGGCCGATTTTAGTTGTTTGATCCATAGGATCGCCGACTTTGATGTTCTTAGTGCGTGCCACAAACTCTTCAACAAATTTATCGTAGATAGTGCGTTGTATCATGATGCGAGAGCCAGCAGTGCAACGCTCGCCATTGACTGAAAAAACACCGAATAAAGCCGCATCCATTGAGCGCTCAGGGTGAGCATCATCAAAAATAATAACTGGAGATTTCCCGCCTAGCTCCATTGAATATTTCTTCAAGCCAGCGCGTGACATAATAGTATTGCCCGTTGTGGTGCTACCAGTGAATGAGATAGCACGCACATCTTTATGGGTCACTAGTGCATCACCCACTTCACTGCCATAGCCATGTACAACGTTAAGTACACCTGCGGGGATGCCTGCTTCTAGTGCTAGCTCGCCTAAACGATTAGCCGTTAGAGGTGATAGCTCAGACATTTTTAACACAGCAGTATTGCCTAGTGCTAAACAAGGGGCTACTTTCCAAGTGGCTGTCATAAAGGGTACGTTCCAAGGCGACACTAATGCGCAAACACCAACAGATTCGAAAGTTGTGTAGTTAAGATGATCATCCGTTGGGTAGCATTCGCCATCTACGTGGGTACAAATTTCGGCGAAGAAATCGAAGTTATGTGAAGCTCTTGGAATCAGCACATTGCCCGTTGTGTGAATAGTTTGACCGCAATCCTGAGTTTCCATGGCCGCAATTTCAGGTACATGTTTGTCAATCAATTCTCCGAGTTTGCGCATAAGTGCAGCACGCTCTTTGGCAGGGCGCTTGGACCATGCAGGGAACGCAGCTTTAGCCGCTGCGACAGCTGCTTCAACATCGTCTGTAGTGCCCCTTGCAACTTGTGTAATTACCTTGCCTGTAGCAGGGTTGATAGTGTCAAAAGTATCAACACTTGCGACTTTTTCGCCATTTATAATGTGCTTGATCATCATTAATTACTCGCATACCAAGTTTTATCGTCAACTATATTGCTGACAAGCTGCCCTAAACCTTCGATTTCAGTGTTGATAACGCTTCCCACCGGTGTATCAGCGATACCTGTTGGTGTGCCAGTCAAAATAATATCGCCAGGGTTGAGCGTCATAAACTCTGATAGGTAGACAATGAGTGCGGGAATATCAAACACCATGTCTTTGGTTGATCCACGCTGTATCACTTCGCCATCAATCGATGTTGATAGGCTTAAGTTCATTGGATCGCTAATATCACTAGCAGGCGTAAACCAAGGGCCTAGAGGAGTACAGTTGTCGCGGTTTTTAACACGTAAGTTGGGGCGGTAGTAGTTTTCTAGGTAATCGCGAAATGCATAGTCATTAGCAATTGTATAGCCGGCGACATAATCATAAGCGTCCTCGCGGCTGATGTGTTTGCCTGTTTTACCAATAATGACTGCTAGCTCACACTCATAGTGCATATAACTTACATCTGCTGGGCGACGTGTTTGTGCACGATGTCCTGTAATCGTGTTAGGTCCTTTAAGGAAGGCCAATGGTTTTTCTGGCGCTTTGAATGCAAGCTCAGCTGCGTGATCAGCATAATTTAAACCTAGCGCAAAAACGGTACCCGGCTCAACAGGGGGTAACCAATGAGCTTGGTTTTCTTCAATCAGTTGTCCGCTTGGCAATTTTACCTTTGTGTTTTCTTCAGTGACTTCTACAACTTTGCCATTATGAAAAATTCTACCGGTTTTCATTATGCGTCTCCCGCTGCAATTTAAAATTTAGTTGGCTAATGCCTGCTATCTGCAAGCTGACTTTATCGCCTGCTTTTGCTATAGGTGCTTGATAGTTGACACCAATCAATAGTGCATCCATTGTTTTTAAACTCATATAGGCCGTTACGTCACTTAATA
>JAIBDW010000066.1 GCA_024686035.1 Oceanospirillaceae bacterium | reverse complement strand
TTTTACGCATTTATGATTGTTACAGGCATTTATCCAAGGCATAAAAAAAGCCTAACCACTCCTTGGTTAAGCTTTTTAAAGGGCCATATAGGTGGTTAGGCTTACTTAGCGAACAGCTGCCCCAAGTCTGCAAAGGCTTTAAACTCTAGCGCATTGCCGCTAGGATCGCTGAAAAACAAAGTAGATTGCTCCCCTTCTTCGCCTTTAAAGCGTGTGTGTGGCTCTATTATAAATTCCACTTTGCCCACTAGCCTTTGGGCTAGGTGTTGCCAGTCTTCAAGGGTGAGCACCACACCAAAATGAGGCACTGGCACACCTTTACCATCTACCCCATTCACATGCACAGACACTTTGCCTTGTGGGCCGAGGTTTGGGTTAAGATGGGTGACTAGCTGATGGCCATATAAATTCCAATCTATCCAGTGGTCACTAGAGCGGCCTTCTGTTAGGCCTAGTAATTCACCATAAAAAAGCCGTGCCTCAGCCACATCCCTTATAGGAATGGCTAAATGAAAGGGCCGTATAGTAGATTCGGACATGCTGTTTCACCCGTTTTAGATTAAGTGCTTGTCAGCCATTGATTAACCAATCACAGCCAACAAACGCGCTTTTGTTTGCTCATCGGCAAAAGAGGCTTGCATAGCCATGCGTGAAATATTGCGTAGCTGCTCTAAATCCAAGCCAAAATCTTTTGCACCAGATAGGTATTCAGAGCCTACTGTAGTGGCAAAAAATGGGGGGTCATCTGAGTTTAGACTCACGCTTATACCGGCTTCTAAGATCTTATTAAGTGGGTGGCTTTCAAGGTTTGGATACACAGACAAAGCAATGTTGCTGCCGGGGCACACTTCTAAAGCGATACCGCGTTTGGCAAGCTCCACTAAAAGCTGTGGATCTTCCACGCTGCGCACGCCATGGCCTATGCGAGTCACCGGTAAGTTATCTATAGCATCCCATACACTTTCTGGCCCTAGCACTTCACCGGCATGGGTGGTACAAGCAAGCCCAGAAGCTGCGGCTATATTAAACGCGGGGGCAAAGTCGGCTTGGGTAAACATGGATTCATTGCCACCCATGCCAAAGCCCACGATATACGGGTGCGGGTTATCCGCTAGATGCTGCGCTACCACGACCGCTTGCTCTGGCCCCAAATGACGCACGCAAGACACAATTAAACGGCCCACGATGCCAAAGTCTGCCTGTGCATCATCTATGCCTTGCACACAGCCTAACAGCATATCATCGTAGCTCATGCCCACTGCGGCGGCATGGTCTGGAGAGATAAAGGTTTCGGCGTAAACAGTGCCCTGCTCTGCACACTCTTGCAGGTAGGTGTAGGTAATGTCGCGGTAGTCTTGGGCTTTACGAAGGCAAAAGCTGGCTTCGTCATAGGCGCCTAAAAACTCTACGAAGTTATCCCATGCAAACATGTCTTTTTCGTTAAATAAACCTTCTTTAAGGGTGATGCCGTTGCGCTTGGCAATGGCTCGCACTAGCTGCGGTTGTATGCACCCTTCTAAGTGGCTGTGTAGCTCTACTTTGGGTAGTTGTTGAATTTGCTGGGTTAATAGTTCAGACATGAAATACTCACTGATGTTAATAAAAATTTAATCTAACGCGTTAGCTCACAAGCGGTGCCGTATTCTAAAGGCTCTAGACCTAAATGGCACGCTACGGTTTGCCCCATATCTGCAAAACTGGCTCTTTCGCCTAAGTTACACGCTTTTACTGCCTCACCACAATAGTGGCCATAAAATACCACCGGCACATGTTCACGGGTGTGGTGAGAGCCTGGCCATGTGGGGTCACAGCCATGGTCTGCGCTGAGTAATACTAGGTCTTGTTGGCCAAGCTTAGCTTCCAGCTCTGGTATTCTGGCGTCAAATTCTTCTAGGGCATGGGCATAGCCTGCCACATTGCGGCGGTGGCCATATTTGCTGTCAAAATCCACCAGATTAACAAAGATCAAACCTTCTTTCACCTTGTCCATTTGGTCTAGCATTTGATCTACCAAACCCATGTTATCGGCAGCTTTCACCGTGTAGCTCACGCCTTTATGAGCAAAAATATCACCTATTTTGCCCACAGACACCACCGTGCCATTTTTGTCTTGAATATGGTCAAGCAAAGTTGGGCCCATGGGGGGTGTGGTGAGGTCTTTACGGTTTTGCGTGCGTTCAAAGGTAGCGGGGGTTAGCCCCTTAAACGGCCTTGCAATCACTCGCGTGACATTAAGGGGGTCTACTAGTTTTTTAGCGATGTCACATAGCTGGTATAGCCTGTCTAGGCCAAAGGTTTCTTCATGGGCGGCTATTTGAAATACTGAGTCATCGGAGGTATAGCAAATAGGGTGGCCTGTGCGCAGGTGTTCTTCGCCATATTCCACTAGCACTTGGGTACCAGAGCAGTGTTTATTGGCTAAGGTGCCTTCTATATTGCCTTGGGCCAATAAATCTTGCATTAGCTTAGCTGGAAAACAGTTGTCTTGTTTTGGAAAAGTGCCCCATTCAAATAAAACGGGCAATCCGCTTATTTCCCAGTGGCCACTAGGGGTGTCTTTACCACTACTTAGCTCTACGGCATGGCCATAAGCCCCTTGCAGTGTGTCATGGGTATCTAAGGGAAGGCTTTTTTTGCGGCTGCCCACCGCTGCTGCACCTAGGCCAAAACGCAATAAATTAGGTATTTTAAGAGGCCCACTGCGCTGGCTATTATTGCCAAGCCCAGCTTCACAGGCTTCTACAATGTGGCCAAAGGTATCAGAGTTTTGGTCACCATATTTGGCAGCATCGGCACTTGCGCCTATGCCCAATGAGTCTAAAATAATAATAATGGCTCTGTTCATAATGTGGTCTTTTTAATGTGTCTATTAAATGTATCTATATAGGTGCTTGTATGAGCTGCACCTTGTTATGGCTATGCTTGATAGCACTCTCTTACCAGTGCTTGGGTTTCACAAGCCTTAGGGCTTAGCTCTATATTTTTAAGTAGCTGATGGTTAAGCATAGTTAGCTGATCGTCGCTTCGCACATGGGCTAAAGCGATAGGTTGGCCTTGTGCTACATAATCGTTTATTTGCACCATTTGGCTTAGGCCCACGGCATAGTCTATTGGGTCTTCGGCTTTACTGCGCCCGGCTTTAAGGCTCACCATAGACATGCCTATAGCCCGCACATCCATAGCGCTCACATAGCCAGAAACTGGTGCCAAAATGGGCTTTATAATGGGCGCTTGGGGTAAATAAAACGTAGGCTTTTCAAGCAAATCTGCTGGCCCACCCAGGCCCTCCACCATGCTAGCAAACACTGTCGCGGCATCGCCTTTATTTAAGGCATGCCTGGCTTTATCTCTGGCTGCATCTAGGGTGTCTGCTGCACCGCTAATGTCTAGCATGTGCGCAGCCAGCTCAATGGTAAGCTCCAATAGCCTAGGCTCAGCTTTACCAGGATTACACAAAAAGTCGATACATTCTGCCATTTCCACAGCATTACCCACACTAGTGCCTAGCACCTGGTCCATGTCAGTGATTAAGCATCGAGTAGGCACTCCGGCACCTGTGGCTACGTGTGAAATACTCTGGCTTAGCTCTTGTGCCATGGGCATTTGTGCAGCAAAAGCGCCGTTGCCTGTTTTTACATCCATCACTAAAGCGTCTAAACCTGCAGCAAGTTTTTTAGACAAAATAGACGCAGTAATCAAGTCGATAGACTCTACCGTAGCGGTTACATCACGCGTGGCGTAGAGGCGCTGATCAGCAGGAGCTAGCTGGTCTGTTTGACCAATAATGGCGCAGCCTACACGCTTCACCAAAGCCTTAAACACCTGTTCATTTGGGTAAGCGTTGTAGCCTGGAATACTATCAAATTTATCTAATGTACCACCTGTGTGGCCCAAACCTCGCCCAGAGATCATCGGCACATAAGCGCCACACGCGGCCACTATAGGCCCTAGCATCAAGCTCACTTTATCGCCTACACCACCGGTAGAATGTTTATCGACTACGGGGCCATCTAGGGCCATTTTTTGCCAGTTTATTACTTTGCCAGAGTACATCATTTGCTGCGTTAGAGTGATACGCTCAGCCATGGTCATGCCACGATGATACACAGCCATCGCAAAGGCACCTAATTGCACGTCACTTAGCTGCCCATTGGTGATGCCCTTTACCATAAAGGTAATTTCGGCATCACTAAGGGCCAACCCATCACGCTTTTTACGAATGAGTTCTTGAGGTAAAAAATGGGTTGTTGTAGCTTGTACCACTGTCATTAGGGAGTCTCAAAAGTTTGTAAAAATGCATTTAATAAACACTCCACACCATCGGTCGCCATTTTGGCGTATTCCATTGTTTGTTCATGGCTAAGTGATGTGGGGCTCATACCTGATGCAAAATTAGTGACAATAGATAATGCACATAAAGGCAAACCTTGATGCCTTGCCAAAATCACCTCTGGCACTGTAGACATACCCACAGCTTGGGCTCCAAGCACCTTCAGGGCTCTAATTTCTGCTGGGGTTTCAAAATGAGGCCCGCACATCCACGCATACACACCTTCATGTAACTTCACATTGTTTGCTAGGGCCGCTTTGCGCATGGCGTCGTTCATTTTTTGGTCATAGGCTTGAGTCATATCCACAAAACGTGAGTTACCTTGGGCACCAAACAAAGGCGATACACCGGTCATGTTTATATGATCCGTAATCAGCATCACACTGCCTGGCCCTGCATCTGCCACTATACTGCCTGCTGCATTAGTGAGAATAAGGGCTTCACAACCCATGGCTTTAAAGGTTTGAATAACCACAGCCATAACATCAGCCTTGCCATGTTCGTAGTAGTGCGCCCTGCCTTGTAATACAGCCACACGCGTGCCTCCTACAAGGCCAAGTACCAAGCGCCCTGCGTGCCCGCCTACTCCTGCTTGAGGAAAGCCTGGCAAATCATCAAAGCCAATGCTTGCCACAGCATCCACTTGATCTGCAAAGGTGCCCAAACCTGAGCCTAAGACCATGCCTACTTGGGGCACAAAATCACCGGCTGCTTGATGTATAACGGCTAAACAGTCGTCCACTTGGCTCATATTAAAAACTCCGGCCCAAATGCATGGGGCAATAAATCAGAAAGTTGTAAGCGTTTTTGCACGCCTTTTGGAGAGCACAAAATAACTGGGGTATTGTTGTCAGCAAATTCTCTAATGCGTTGACGACAGCCGCCGCAAGGTGTCGCACCTTGCTCATCTTGGCTCATAATGTAGATGGTTTGAATGCGTTGTTGTCCCGCCATCACCATAGTGGCGATGGCTGCGGTCTCGGCACAATGGCCCTCTGGGTAACTGGCATTTTCCACATTACAGCCGGCAAACATTTGGCCATCTTGGGCGACAACTAAGGCACCCACGGGGTAATTGGAGTATGGCGCATAGGCTTTGGCCATGGCCTGTTCAGCACCGGCTATATAATCGGCTTCTGCGATGCTTATTGTTGATTCTTGAGACATGTTAATCACTCTTGTTTAGCGTTTCTTTTATCGCTTCTTTTTACCGTTCTTTTACGTAAGCGATACCTGAAGCTTTAGGGGGTGTAGCACGGCCAATAAAGCCAGCTAACAAAATCACAGTCAGTAGGTAGGGTGTGGCTTCAATTACCTGCACGGGAATCTCACCAATGCCAGGAAGCGCCACGCCTTGCAAGCGCACTGCCAGAGCATCTAAAAAGCCAAACAGCAAACAGGCAAGCATTACCGTTAATGGACGCCACTTACCAAAAATAAGCGCTGCCAAAGCGATATAACCTTGGCCTGCGGTCATGTCTCTGGTGAATTGTGCATTGTGGGCTATAGCAATATAAGTGCCAGCAATGCCACATAACACACCACCGATAAGTAACGCCTTATAACGCAGCTTCACCACTGACAAGCCTGCTGTATCTACTGCTGTGGGGTTTTCACCTACGGCTCTAAGACGCAAACCAAAGCGGGTGCGATACACCACCCACCAAACTATTGGCACTATGGCAAAGGCTAGGTATACCAATATATTATGGCCGCTAATCAGCTCTTTATATAGCGGCCCCAACACCGGGATAAATGCCAGCTGATCAACAAAAGGTAGGGTAATAGAAAGAAAACGTGAGTCATTATCTAACGCAGGTGTTAGGCCTCCTTGATGAAACCAAGCCAAACCTAAAATAACGCTTAATCCTGCCACTAAAATATTAATGGCAATACCACTGACCACTTGATCACCCCGATGGGTAATGGTGGCAAAACCATGCAACATGGCCAAGCCACAAGACACAAGCATAGCCACACCCAAACCTGCCCAAGGCGAGCCTACCACTGCAGACACGCTTGCTGCAGCAAAAGCTGCGGCTAACATTTTGCCTTCCAAGCCGATATCTACCACGCCTGCACGCTCCGCAAACAGGCCTGCCATAGCCGCTATTATCAATGGTGTAGATACCCGAAAAGTGGCATCCAAAGTTAACAGCACTGTTAAGAATACGTCGCTCATGCGCCCACCTCCGTTGCCACTTCTTGGCTTGCTGCTGCTTGTTTAACGGGCGCCAGTGTGCGGATCAACCATGGCCTATACATATACTCTAAAGCCCCACAGAACAAGATGACTAGGCCTTGCATCACCACCACAATATCACGAGAAATATTGCTCATTTCAAAAGCAAGCTCCGCGCCGCCTTGGTATAAAATACCAAACAACACCGCTGCCATAATGATGCCAATGGGATGTTTACGGCCCATCAATGCCACAGCAATACCACCAAAACCATAGCCTAGGTGGAAATCCATAATAAGCCTATGCTGATAACCTACCAGTTCATTCACACTCACCAAACCCGCGAGGGCGCCGGAAATACACATGGCCACTATAATAATTCGCTTAGGCTTTATGCCACTATACACAGCGGCAGAGCCATTTTTACCGGTGGCCCGTATGGCATAACCCCAGCGAGTGTGCCACAAGAAAAACCACACAAGCACCGCACACACTAAGGCTAATAACACCGACATATTCAAAGGTGAAGCCTCTATGCTGTAGCCAAAACCTGCGGCCACATCGTGCACAAAAGGCATCCAAGCATTGGTGGGGAACAGCTCACTTTGGGGGGTCATTTGTCCAGTTTCGCGCAGCACATGTACCATGATGTAAACCATCAGCGATGCGGCCAAAAAGTTAAACATAATGGTGGTGATGACTATATGACTACCACGATAGGCCTGCAAATATGCTGGAATCAAAGCCCATAGGCCGCCAAAAAATAACGCACCTATAATACTTGCAGGTATAAACACCCATGCACTAAGGCTAGGGTCTAACAACAATATGGCAAGGCCTGCACCCAAACCACCTAGGTAAGCTTGGCCTTCTCCACCAATGTTGAACAAGCCCGCATGAAAAGCCACAGCGACAGCTAGACCTGTGAAGATAAAATTAGTGGCGTAGTAAATGGTATACCCAATCCCTTCTTCATAACCAAAGGCGCCATATAGCAACACTTGCGCTGCTTCGATAGGGTTTACGTCAATCAGCCAAAACACCACAGCGGTTACGGCAAAGGCAGTAATAATGTTTAGCAAAGGCAACAGTAGCCTGTTGATCCAAGCTATACGTGTATCGCGGTTCATACTTGGTTTTCCTGTGCAGAAGCTTGTTGGGTAGAAGCCAATTGATCATCCATGGTTTTTAGGGGGTCTATGGGATCTAATGCATTGGCCATCATCATACCTAAGGTTTTTTCATCGGCATCACTGGCATCAATGCGCCCAGTAATTTGGCCATCACATAAAACAATAATACGATCACTCACCGACATGATTTCATCTAGTTCTACCGACACCAATAACACCGCTTTACCTGCATCCCGCATGTCTATAATACGCTGATGGATAAATTCAATGGCACCAATATCCACCCCGCGGGTAGGCTGGCCTATCAGCAGTACGTCTGGGTTGCGCTCCATTTCACGAGCTAAGATAAGCTTTTGTTGATTACCACCTGAAAAATTAGCTGATTTTAAATGTGGGTCTGCCGGGCGCACATCAAAAGCAGACATCAAAGCTTTGCAATTGTCTTCAACCCTGTTTTTGTTTAGCCAAATACCTGAGTTTATTTTTGGGTCTGTGTGATAGCCCAACAAAGCTGACTCACTGGCACTAAAATGAGTGATCAAACCCATGCGGTGACGATCTTCTGGTACATGAGCCAAACCTATTTGTCGCATCTTATCAGGCGTTATTGGATTTTTGGCATCCATGGTAAAGCCTAATACTTCGACACTGCCGCTGGTCATATTAATAATGCCCGACAAGGCTTCTAGTAGCTGCGTTTGTCCATTGCCAGACACCCCTGCTACGCCTAGCACTTCGCCAGCACGAAGTTCAAAACTAACATCGTTTAGCCGCATGACACCTTGATCATCAGCCACGCATAAGCGCTTCACCTTCATTAATGGCGCGCGCACATTGGCTGCTTTTTTGTTCACTTGCAAAAGCACCTTGCGGCCCACCATAAGCTTCGCAAGCTCTTCGCGGCTAGTGTCGCAGGTATCCCTGTGGGCCACCATTTGGCCTGCACGCATGACCGACACCTGGTCGGTGACTGATATAATTTCACGTAATTTATGGGTAATTAACATAATGGTGACGCCCTGCTGTTTTAGGGCATCAAAAATACGGAACAGTTCTTCTGTTTCTTGAGGCGTTAATACACCTGTGGGCTCATCCAAAATTAAAATTTTGGCGCCTTTGTACAGTGCTTTAAGTATTTCTACGCGTTGCTGCAAACCTACCGGCAAGGAATCTATGGTGGCATCTAAATCTACCTTTAAGCCATATACATCCGCTAAACGAGTGAGCTCTTTACGCGCTGCTGCCATACCATTGGCCAATAAAGCGCCACCTTCACTGCCTAAAATGACGTTTTCTAACACTGTGAAATTTTCTACCAGCATAAAATGCTGATGCACCATACCAATGCCTGCGGCAATGGCTTGATGCGAATCTGTAAAAGTATGAGACTGGCCCAATACTTTAATTTGTCCCGCATCAGCTTGGTAAAAGCCATACAGAATACTCATCAGGGTTGATTTTCCCGCACCGTTTTCACCTACGATGCCATGAATATTGCCCTGCTTTACTTGCAAGCAAACTTTGTTATTTGCATGCACGGCGCCAAAGCGCTTATCAATGTCGATTAATTCAATAGCAAAAGTATCGGTCATAGTCATTAATCTTTGATTATTGGTTTGAGAACAAAAAGTGGCAGCGGGTGATTGATCAAAATCACCCGCTGCTTTAACCCCATTAATTCTATGTATACCTATAAAAGAGTGTGGGGCCTTTTACCTGCAGCAATTACAGGTTATTAGTAGTTACAGGTGTTATCTGACATATAGTCATGTACAGAAATATCACCCGCAATGATAGACGCTTTAAGTGCATTAACCTGAGCTTCCATATCGGCAGTTACCAAGCTACGGTTATGCTCGTCAAGTGCCCAATCAACACCGCCTTCAGCAAGACCCATGCTCACAAAACCTGGCTTCCATGTGCCATTTTGTGCAGTAGCATAGCTTTGGTACGCAGCTTCACCAACGCGCTTAACCATAGAGGTGAGTACGGTGCCTGGCTGTAAGTAGTTTTGGTTTGAGTCTACACCAATAGCAAGCTTACCCATGTCTGCTGCAGCTTGGATCACACCATTGCCTGAAGAGCCCGCTGCTGCAAAGATGATATCGGCACCTGCTTCATATTGACTACGGGCAATTTCGCCACCTTTAGATGGGTTCGCAAATGCTGCGCCGGTAGAGCCTACAAAACTATAAACCACTTCGATGTCTGCATTAATGTGTTTAGCACCTTGCTCAAAGCCACAACCAAATACAGAAATAAGAGGAATTTCAATGCCCCCAATAAAACCAACTTTGCCTGTTTGAGACTTCATAGCCGCCAACGCACCCACTAAGAAAGAACCTTCTTGTGAACGAAATACCACGTTTTGTACGTTAGCTTCTGGTACCACCATGTCAATTAAGGTGAACTGGGTGTTTGGGTATGCCTGAGCCGCTGCACTTAGTGCATTGGCTTGGTTAAAACCCACACCAACGATTGGACTGTTGCCACGCTTAGCTAGTTTTTTAAGGCCTTGCTCTACTTGCACTTCGTTAGTGGGCTCCACTTCACGCACACTAATACCCGTGTCTGCAGTAAATCGCTTAATGCCGTTAAACACCGCTTCGTTAAATGATTTATCAAATTTGCCCGCTTTGTCATAGACAACTGCTGGCTGGATTTCTGCTTGCACAGTGCTGGCAGTTAATACAACTGCAGCGGCTGCGATCGCCATAGTGATTTTATTTAGCTTCATGATATTCTCCAGGTTTTTACTTAATCCGGCTTGTGCCGCTCTTTTTTTACTACTTTTTATGTCTACTTTCTTCTTTCTACTTTCCAATTAGTCGCCGTAAGGCGTCCAAATATTTTTCACTTGTGTGCCTTGGCGTAAAAATTCTACGCCTTCACTTTGGATTGGATCCAGCCA
>JAIBDW010000145.1 GCA_024686035.1 Oceanospirillaceae bacterium | reverse complement strand
TCAATCCTCGTCTTAATCTGTCATTTAGTAGCATTTTCGAGCACCAGCTCTTATATTGGTTCTGTTCAGCGATAAATACCGGGCGAAATGACGCGAATATGAGTTCAAATCAATTCTCAGACAAACTCTATCCAATCTTTTTCAAGATAACGGCCTTCTCCCGTAATAACAGTCAAAAAAAGCAGTTCAAATAAAATAAAAGGGACCATGACCATGAAGGGGCTTTCACTCAGAGCTAAAATCATCTTAATGGCGACACTTGCGGTATTTATTACCTCACTCTCGCTAACAGGATTCTCTGCCTTTCGCTTATCTGATTTGACAAAGGATAATGTCGATCAAAGGGTACAAGGGGTATCTAATGCCGTCAGTACCGGTGTTGAACGTTGGCTATCCTCTAAATACCAGCTTCTGAATACTCTTGCCAGCCGTCCGGCAGAACAAGATGCCTTTATTGAACAGCTAAATATGACCAAAGAAGCCGGTGAATTTATCGCGATCTTTGCCGGTTTAACGGACGGTACCCGTATAGGCAGCAATGGCCGCACTCTATTTGTCAATAACTACGACCCTCGTAGTCGTCCTTGGTACAAACAAGCCATGGCCGATAAAAAAATGGTTTTAATCGGCCCCTATGAAGATCGCACCACAAAAGAGATGACCTTTACCATTGCTCGCCCTCTACAAAACAATGGTCAAATTACAGGGATTATCGGTGCCGATCTCCAGTTAAAAGATCTATTTAAAGAGATTACAGGCTTCGAATCGGGTGAAAACAGTCAACTATTCCTAGTGAATGACAAGGGTACTGTGATTGCTCATCAACAAAAGAGTAATCAGCAGAAACCGATTAGTAACCTATACGCTTCAATTCAAGCAAGCCAAGTTCAAACATTGGCAGGTTCTAATAAGCTAATGGAAGTGGATACACCTAAGGGAACTAAACTGGTTCGACTGGTAAAAGTCAGTAACTCATCTTGGTTACTGGGTGTTGAGGTCGACAAAAAGACCGAAATGAGTGCCTTTAGTGACACCCTGAGCATTCAGGTTGCCATCAGCATCGGTATCTTTATCGCTGTAATGTTAGTCGTAACCTTCCTGGTTAAGGTGTTACTGGAAGATTTAAATACTGTAGGCCGCGCTCTAAGTTATATCGCTAAAGGTGAAGGAGATCTGACCAAGCGTATCGAAACTCGCAGTACCGATGAAATAGGCCAGGTAGCAACAGACTTTAACCACTTTATCAAATCCCTACACACCATCATTACTAAGCTGGAACATACCGCCACAGACCTTGGTAGTCAGTCCGGTATTATTGCCGACAAAACCGAACAAAATGGCCAGAAAATTTATCAACAACAGAGTGAAACCAGTCAAGTGGCGGAGTCCGTTAATCAACTGGCTGAGTCCACCGAGACCATTGTAAGTCATGTGAATGACACCAGCCAGCAGGTTAGAAATACTCTACGCCTAGGTGAAGAAGGTATTGGCCAGGTAGAAAAAAGCCAGCAATCCGTTAATGATTTGGCTGAAAAACTACACACCGCCAGTGAAGTTGTCACCCAACTGAATGCCAGCGCACAGGGTATCAGCGGCATTCTAACCACTATTGAGCAAATTGCTGAACAAACCAACCTACTGGCGCTTAATGCCGCTATTGAAGCAGCACGAGCCGGTGAAGCGGGTCGAGGCTTTGCCGTTGTAGCGGACGAAGTCCGTAGCTTATCCCAGCGTACTAGTAGCTCCACCAGCGAAATTCAGGAAGTCATGGAATCGGTACAACGCTCTGCGTTAGAAGCCACAGACCTAATGGATTCCAGTGGTGAGCTGGCACAGCACAGTGTAGAAGACGCTTTAAAAGCTCAAGACATGCTGTCTCAGATTGTTAGTGCCGTTCAACAGATCAATACCCTAGCGGAACAGATCTCTGCAGCAACCGAGCAACAAGCTGCCATCAGTAATGAGATCAACAGCAATACTCAAACCATTCGTGGTGTAGCGGATGATCTGGCCCATGATGCCCAAGAAAGTGAACAGCAAGTGCATAAACTATCCAGTCTAGCCGCAGATCTTAAAGCGGAAGCGGGTAAGTTTATTATTTAAGACTTATTTAGTTTAAGTCCCAAATAGGCAGAGGACATAAGTGCCTCTGTCTTTTTATGTGCTGCGAACACTAGAAACAAAAAAAGATCCTGTTAAGCCCCCTCAGGCACTACTCCAAAATACATCATTAAAAACTATCTGATTACATCAACATCTTTTTATTTAGCTCTGTATCAAGTTTTAATAATGTCATTAATATCACGGCGGGGCCCGTGTGGCGTCGCTTCAGCGGTGCCTAAACGGAATAACATCTGTACCGTCTCGCTGGATTGGATATTAAAAGATTGCTTAAAGGAAACTTGTAATGGCAGCATTGCTTCATATTCTTGTAGTACTTGACTCATTGGGTGCTGAGCAATACCCATAGCCGTTGTTTTAAGGTTAATACGACAATATTC
>JAIBDW010000131.1 GCA_024686035.1 Oceanospirillaceae bacterium | reverse complement strand
TTTTAGTGCACTTTTTAGTTATTATTTTAGGGCTATAAACATACTTTTTGACACGCTTTCATGTGCTTCTTAGCTATCGCACTATCAGCCGTTGCCAATACCCTATGTCACACCAGCAGCCAGTGGGTAGCACACCAAGTAAAATGGTGAGGTGTATAAATGTTGCACGTGTCGCCAGCCCCCTTTGGGGGCAGCAAAGGCATGGGTGCACTGGTGCCATAAGTAGTCTAACTGATCTGGAGTGATGGTGGAAAGAGCATATAGGCCTAGCTCAAATTGATGCAATGCCCAATGCCAAGGCCCATAAAAAGTGACT
This sequence comes from Oceanospirillaceae bacterium, assembly GCA_024686035.1. Classification (GTDB taxonomy): domain Bacteria; phylum Pseudomonadota; class Gammaproteobacteria; order Pseudomonadales; family Balneatricaceae; genus Njordibacter. The sequence continues at coordinate 3,015 of JAIBDW010000131.1, read as the reverse complement.
TGTGCTTGCTTTAAAAGCGCAGCCTTTGGGTGAGCTGTTTCACTAAGCACCTGTCGCTCCATGTTGATGGCTTGTGCTTCACTCGTCACCACGTCTGCAGGCCAATACTGCCCTTGGTGCCATCTATGCTCCATATGCAGGGCATGGCCTACCTCATGGCTAAGGGCGATCACATCCACTGCATGCAGTTTATGCTCTAGCTGTATCAGCGCCCCTGCACTGGACATCACGCACACATTGCCTAACATGGTGTTAAAGGCTACTAAGCACAAGCGGCCTTGGTCCACTAACTTATTTAAGCGTTGTTTATCGTGTGCATTTAACGCCTTGCTCACTATGCTAAGAGCCTGTTCAATGGGTAAAGCCCAAGTAGCAGGTGCAGCGTGTTTAAGGCTGACCGCACACAGGCTTGCTTGCTTGTTCTTTTGGTATAAGCGGTTATAGGTGTCTTGGGTAATATCACAGCTGGCTAAACGGCACATTAAAGTAAGTGGCATATTGCCTTTTTGCATCGGGTCTAAAGCCACCCTTTGGGCTAAAATGTCACATCGTTTGGTGTCCGTTAAAGGGGCTTCAAGCCAGCGCCGCCCGTTGCTAGCGATAGCATGGGCATTGGGGTGCGGAGCAGCATCACTTGCTGGTGGCGCGGTTTGTAATTGACCAGCTTGCACATCAATTTGTTGCTGTAATGCATGTGTATGGGTGGCAAATCGGCCATCCAGCTGTAGCGCGGTTAAGTTGGCATGGTTGATCAGCAGATCGCTTTCATCATGGCCAAGTTTGGGAGTCAGTAACGACTGCATTACCTGTTTGCGCCACCCATTAAAAGCCATTAATGACGGTAAAAATGGCTAACAGAAAATGTGGGTGAGTCTAAACAATACACCACGTGAAACCACCCCGCAGGCTGGATCAACATTTCGCCAGGTGCAAGCACCACTTCTATAGGCCTAGCTTTAGCAAAATTAGGGTAGCGCTCTAAATCGGGCGTTTCGGGCTTCACCCAACATGGCTGATAGTTGTTGTAGGCCTTCATTGGATAAAGGTAAGGCGCTTGGTCGGGGGCATACATCAGTAGTTTTTTACGCCCCATCACTTGGTATAAAAAGCCATCTAACGGGTCTCGGTGTAAACTACTGGCAGCAATATGGGTGGGCACATTGCCTAGCCATATTTGTGGCTCAATGTAATCATGCAAACTAAAATAGGGTGGCACAAACTCGGCCCCCATTACCTCAGGCAAAGTGCACCCTTCGGTGTAGGCTTTGGTATGGCCTTCGGTGATTTTTTCATGCTGAGCCTGCTGCATGCGGGTGATAAATTCCCCCATGGTTTCTTGCTCATCTTTAGAGCGCACTCTAAGGGCTACTTCGCCATACTTTTCTACCAACGCACCTAGGCTCCACTGGTGGTAGGGCGTAGGTACTTTAGGGTGGGTAATGACGATGGGTTTACAATCGGCCAACGTTTGCAAAAGCGCTAGCTCGGTGATGCTGTCTACCCGTTTAATGCTTTGCATACCATAGGCTTCACACTTGCGCTCTAGCAAAGGGTCTAGGCGATCCATGGTATCTTGTGAGGGCGTGAGCATAAGCTTGCCAAAGTAGTTTACCAAGTCTCTATCACCTTGTAGCTGGATGCTGCCAATGACTGACGGATCTCTAAAATCGACTTGGTCACTATGAGCGGCAATGAGCTCTAAGGTATCCAAGGGCATAGTGATTGTGGCATCTGGCTCACTGGCTTGGCCACCATACACGCGCAGCTTTGGCGACACTTCCATCACCACAAAATGGCTGGTAGATGCCTGCGTAATGTTCAGTTGGCAGCGGCCAATAATGGCCTCTGGGTTTTCAAAGCCAGGGCTAAGCATCTGTTGAACTTGCAAGACCAGTTGAGAAGACATGGTGAGTTTCCTGTATGAATGAAGGTAATAAAAAGACTAGGGAAGGCAGGCTAAAAAATGCATTTCACTGCCCTTTGCATAATTCCAGTGAAGGCGATTTTGCAGCCACTGAGTGTGCTCGTCTAACAAAGACATTTGTGTTTCTTGCCATTGGTTATGTGCGTCTCGCACAGACGCGGCGCTAGCGATGCCTTCTTCAAAACGTAAAAGCTGCTGGCCATAGGTTTTTTCAGCCAAGGCCGTTAGTTGCAAGGCCAAGTCTGATTGGCGCTCTAGTAGCTGTTGTTGCTGGTTTCGTAAGTGGTTTTCATTTTCTAAAGTTTTACGTGTGGCGTCTAAATCATATTGAGCGTTAAGCCAGGTGTTGCGGCTAATCGCTTGGTTGGCTTGTGTTTGCCATTGGGTAGGGTTATAGCTAAAGCTTACGCCCACACTGCGCTCTATGGTGTCTTCTACCGTGCTTGAATGCGTGCCACTGTAGCGATAAAACAGGTTGGCTTTTGGCCATAAATCATAACGCGTGAGCTGGTGCAGCTTTTGTAATCGGCTCACCTGCGCACTGGCTTGGGTAATTTGTGGATGAGCACTCACCCCTAAAGCGTGGCCTTCACCTTGCGCCAAACATTGGGTTAGCAATGCCATGCTGGGCATTGCTATCAAATCAATAGTATAGCCCACTTGTAGCTGGGCACTTAGCCTGCCAAGTAGTAGCTGTAAGTCGCCTTGCACTTTTAATAGCTGGCCTTGGCGCTGATACCAATCTAGCTGAGCACTAGACACTTCGCTTTGAGTGACACGCCCTGCTAGTAGTAAATTTTGCGCCACTTGCACCCTATAGTGGCTGTATTCAACGGCCTGCTGGTGCAATGCCACTTGGTCTACCATACTTTGGTAATCCACCACACCCAACAAAGCATCACGCACCCCTTGCAGCTTTAATAAGTGCCCCTGGGCTTCATAGGCTTGCCACTGCAAGCGCGCTGCTTCTATGGGCAAGCGTTGCTGGTCTATGGGGTGCCTTTGTAAGATAGGCTGCGTAAGCTCTGCGCGAGTCACTTCGGTACGGCGGTAATCGGTGTCGACCCCCAAAGGTTGTAAACCTAATGAGC
>JAIBDW010000024.1 GCA_024686035.1 Oceanospirillaceae bacterium | reverse complement strand
GGTAAAACCACCTAGATCAACAATGGTGGTAAAGGTGCGTAGTAGTTCGGTAGGGATATTTTTCATGGGTTGATTATATGGCTACGGGGGTATAAATCAATTGTTGTTTGGTTTTAGGGTGTTTCTTTGAAGGTAAGTGGTACATAATGCGAACCATAATAAGAGTGAGATTTTATCATGGCACTAAACACAAAAAACTTACCTCCCTTAAATGCACTGGTGGCTTTTGATGCGGCAGCTACAAGCGTAAGCTTTACTCAAGCTGCGGCTAAGCTATTTGTGACCCAAGGCGCCATTAGTCGCCAAATACGTAGCCTAGAAGAAAATCTAGGTATGGTGTTGTTTGATCGTAGCCAACGCAAGGTGCGCCTAACCCCCCAAGGCAGTGAATATCACAGGCATATTAGTGATGCGCTTGGTCAAATTGCCAAGGTTACCTTTGCTGCAAAAAACCCCATACAAGAGACACAAATCACTATAGCCACAAGCCATGCGGTGGCCTCTTTGTGGCTCATGCCACGCATTGCTGAATATTCAAAGGCCTACCCAGACACTGATATACGCCTATTGGTTACCGATAACGTGCTGGAGGTGGACACTGATGATTTTGATTGCAGCATAGGCTTTAGCCCCACAGAACCTAGCGCTTATCAAGTAGAGCGTTTATTTTCAGAGCGTGTGTTTGTGGTTTCTAGCCCAGAGTTTTTAGCTCAGCACCAACATTTATCTGTGCAAGAGCTACTGTCTACAAGGCAGCTTGTGTTAGACAACCCAACAGTGGGCTGGTTTAACTGGGCTGATTGGTTTGAAGGCTTGGGTATGGCAAAAGTGGTGCCCCAACACAAGGTCACCTTTAGTCACTACAACATGTTGGTTCAGGCGGCTTTACAAGGCCAAGGTGTGGCGCTAGCTTGGGATCACTTGCTCACAGATTATTTAGCTATGGGCAGCTTGGTGAAGGTGTTTGAGGAGACTCTTGAAACTGATGCAGGTTTTTATTTGATGACCTCTTTAGTGGGTAGTGGTAAGCCTGCTTTGGATGAATTTCGCCAATGGTTAGTCAAACTTCCTGCGCATTAACGATCAGTTTTCTATGAGATAAACTCATGCATTTGGTGATAAATGATCGTTTGTTGATGCCGGCGCTTTGAGGCATTGTGAGGGCCTATATTGCCGTGTGTTATTTTAAGGATTCCCCTCATGTCATCTACCAGCCTATTTGACCGTATACCTCTTGTTAGCTTAGAAAACGCCACTTTGCCTATTGAAGAAGCCAGCGGCTTACCTAATGCTTTATATAACGATCCTGACGTATTTTCTTTAGAACGTGATCATTTGCTAGGTAAAACATGGGCTGGTGCAGGTTTTAAAGGGGATTTACCTCAGCTTGGCTATGTGAAGCCCATTACCTTTATGGGGCTGCCCTTGGTTATGATTCGTGATCGTGATGATGCGGTGCGTGTATTTCATAATGTGTGTAGCCATCGAGGTATGGTGTTGATCAACGAAGAAGGGCCTGTGCAGGGAAGTATCCGTTGCCCTTATCATTCCTGGACTTACGATTTAACAGGCCAGCTTAAAGGCACACCCCATATAGGTGGTGTAGGTGTGCATAAAGTAGACAGCTTAGTGTGTGAAAAGCATGGCATGAAAGAAGTGGCAAGTGCCGTGTGGTTTGACATTGTATTTATAAATTTAGATGGTAAGGCCAACCCATTTGAGCAGTTTATTGCACCTATAATAAAGCGTTGGCAGCCTTTTATGGGTGACACCGGCTACAGCCGCATGCGCACAGAAGAGCCTGTAGAAGGCCAAGCCCAAGGCGTGTTTACCTTAAAGGTGGCGTGCAATTGGAAGCTAGCGGTAGAAAACTACTGTGAAAGCTACCATTTACCTTGGATACACCCCAATCTGAATGTATATTCACGCATTCAAGACCATTATCACATTATATTTGGTAGTGATTTTGCAGGCCAAGGCACCATGGTATATAACTTGGCAGATTCCGCTGGCACACGCTTACCCGTGTTTCCAGAGTGGCAACAAGAGCGTATGAAAGAGGCTGAGTATATTACCGTGTTTCCAAATGTACTTTTGGGCATTCAGGCTGACCATACTTTTGCGATAGTGCTGGAGCCTGTGAAGCATGACCAAACCATAGAGCACTTGCGGCTCATGTATGTGGGTGATGAAGCGATAGCCCCTGCCTATAAAGGCTGCAGAGACGCAACTCTTGCAGCGTGGAAGGAAGTTTTTGGAGAAGATGTGCTGGTAGTGGAAGGCATGCAACGCGGCAGAGCTTCTCCTGGTTTTGGTGGCGGAAAGTTTTCACCGGTATTGGATAATCCCACTCATTTCTTTCACCAATGGGCGGCGAACCGACTCATACAAAGCACACAAAGAAAAGGAGTTTAAAGCCATGAATCAGCGCCAACAGGACTTGCCCCACAGCAATAATTTTATTAATGGTAAATGGATAGATAGCCACGAGTGTATTAAGGTAGAAAACCCAGCCACAGGCGAACTCATCGGCACCATCGCACGGGCGACGCCTGCCCACGTAGATCAAGCTGTGAGTGCGGCACGGCAATGCCACAATCACCGTCTAATGGCGGGTATGACACCCTATGAACGTATGCAATTACTCCATGCCATTGCTTATGAGATTAGAGCTTTAGCCATACGTGGCGGTATGCTTTTGTGCTTAGAAAATGGCAAACCATTAAGTGCTGCGCAGTGGGAATTTGAAGAAGCGGCGCGTTATTTTGAATACTACGCAGGCATGGCCGATAAGATTGAGGGCAAGTCTATTCCCTTAGGTGATGGACTGGTAGATTTTACTGAATACGAACCTTTTGGTGTGTCTGCACAAGTGATCCCATGGAATTTCCCGGTGTCTTTAGTGGCTAGGTCTTTGGCGCCTGCTTTAGCTGCAGGTAATAGTGTGGTGATCAAGTCGCCAGAGCTGACCCCTTTGGCTGTTGCCTTATTAGGTGAGGCTATGCTGAAGGCTAAAGTGCCAGCGGGGGCTGTGAATATTTTATGTGGCTATGGCCATGATGCTGGTGCTGCACTTGTGGCTCATAGTGACATAGACCAAATTGTATTTACCGGGTCTGTGGCAACCGGCCAAGCCATTATGCAAGCGGCAGTAGAGCATGTAGTGCCTTGTGTGATGGAACTTGGCGGTAAGTCTGCAGGTGTGGTGTTTGCAGATGCTGATCTAGACCAAGTGATCAACAGTGCAGATGTGGGTAACCTGTTTAATGCAGGGCAGGTGTGCTCTGCTATGTCTCGTCTTATCGTGCATGAGAGTGTGTATGAGCAAGTGAAACAGCGTTTGGTAGCGCGTTTTGCTGCCAAACAGGTAGGTGCAGGTTTAGATGAAGCCGATGTGACCCCTATACTCACCAAAGTTCAGTTGGATAAGATTAGCGCCATGTGCAAGCGCTCTCAAGAACAGGGCGCACACTGTCTCTTAGGGGGCACACCGCTAGATAAAGCGGGCTACTTTATGCCACCCACTCTCATAGAAGCCGATGCTAAGGCAGACATAGCCCAACAAGAAGTGTTTGGGCCGGTGCTTGTGCTGATGAAATTTGATACCCCCAAAGAAGCATACGACATGGCCAACGGTACCGAGTTTGGCTTGGTAGCTGGTGTGTTTACAAAAGATTTAAGCTTAGCATTACAGGCCAGTAGGCAGCTTGTGGCAGGGCAGGTATTTGTGAACGAATGGTTTGCCGGTGGTATAAGCACTCCGTTTGGTGGTGTAGGAAAATCTGGTTTTGGGCGTGAAAAAGGTCAAGAAGCTTTGTATAATTATGTGCGTACTAAAAATATAGCCATTCGTCTAACCCCCTAGTAATCATTCAATCATTGAGAATCAAACATGTCTTCTTCTGACCAGCGTGCACCCTATAAAAAATGGTTGTGTATTATTTGTGGCTTTATTTATGATGAAGCAATCGGCTGGCCCCATGATGGCATAGAGCCAGGCACACGCTGGGAGGATGTACCCAGTGATTGGTTATGTCCAGATTGCTTAGTGGGTAAAGAAGATTTTGAAATGATTGAAATGCCGGCAGCACCTGTGCTCTCTGGCGCCAATGCCACGGCAGCTGATGCTGTGTTATCCGCTACTCAAAAACCACAAGGCCCTATAGTCATCGTTGGCTCAGGCTATGCTGGCTACAACCTTGCAGAAGCGATTGTTAAGTTAGACAGCCAAGCCCAGATAGTCGTACTTACTCAGGATGATGGTAAACACTACTCCAAGCCGGCTTTGTCTACTGGCTTAAATATGCAACAAAGCGCCAACGACCTGGTAGTAGAGCTGCCGCTAGATCGAGCCAATCGATTAAATATTAGTATTATTACTCACTGTGTGGTTGAGCGCATAGACACCCAATCCAAAATTTTAATCACCAACATGGGCAAGCAACCTTTTGGTCAGCTTGTATTAGCCCAAGGTGCCCATGCGATTAAGATTCCATTTGCAGGTGATGCCAGCGGTGATGTGATTAGCGTGAATGACTTGCAAGACTACAGTAAATATAGAGACCTGCTAGAAGCCAAAGAGCGAGTATTGCTCATCGGCAATGGTTTAATTGGCTGCGAATTTGCTAATGACCTAGCTTCAGTGGGCAAGCATGTCCACCTAGTGGGGCTCACCTCTTGGCCTATGGATCGCTTGTTGCCAAAAGAAGTAGGCACAAAGCTACAAACATCACTGGCAGATATTGGTGTGAAATGGTGGCTAGATAACACTGTGGCATCCATTAACTACACCAATCCATTAACCCCAAGCATGGGTTATACCGTGGTGTTAACAAGTGGCGATACGCTTGAAGTAGACGTGATTGTGTCCGCAGTAGGCTTACAAGCACGCACACAGCTTGCCATGAATGCAGGCATTACGTGCGGCGTAGGCATTAAAACAGACTCACGGTTGATGACTAATGTGCCTCATATTTATGCACTGGGGGATTGTGTAGAATTTAAGGGCCAACTACAGCCTTACATTGCCCCAATATATTGGGGTATTCAAGCCTTGTCTAAGACCTTAACAGGCACTTTTACTGAAGTAAGTTACCCGCAAATGACGGTTGTGGTTAAAACCCCAGTGTGCCCCATTACCTTATTGCCACCGCCGTTTGGAAAGCAAGGCCAATGGCACCTAGAGCTAAGTGAGAAGGGCATGATTGCACGATTTAATGACAGTGATGGAGCGATGCATGGCTTTGTACTACAAGGTGAGGCGATAGATCAGCGTCAGCAGCTACTAGAGCAGATGATAAGCAACTAATGCAGCATTATTCTGTTATTATGGCAGGCCTAGCCTAGGCTGGTTAAGTAAAGGCATTGCGCTCGCTTTAGTAATGCCTCATTGTCCCCAAATTAATACACGAGAAACACCTTGCCACAAGATTCGCAATACGATTTCGCCACTTTAGGCCTAAATTCCGCCCTTATAGATAACCTAGCAAGCCTAGGTTATAAAGAAATGACATCTATTCAGGCGCAAGGCTTACCACCTATATTAGCCAATAAAGATGTGATCGCTAAGGCAAAAACAGGCTCGGGAAAAACAGCTACCTTTGCCTTAGGCCTACTTAATAAGCTCAACGTAAAGCGCTTTCGTGTGCAAACTTTGGTACTGTGCCCTACACGTGAGTTAGCAGATCAAGTGTCTGTTGAAATACGTAAACTTGCTCGTGGCATCCATAACATTAAAGTGCTTACATTGTGTGGTGGTATGTCTTTTGGCCCTCAAGTTGGCTCACTAGAACACGGTGCGCATATTATTGTAGGCACTCCAGGGCGCGTGGAAGAACACTTGCGCAAGGCAAACCTTAATCTAGATAACCTCACTAGTTTAGTGCTGGATGAGGCCGACAGAATGCTAGACATGGGTTTTCAAGAAGCCTTAGACAATATTATCAGCTACATGCCTACACAGCGCCAAACCATGTTGTTTAGCGCCACATACCCATCTAAAATTGAAAACATTGCCAAGCGCATTATGCAATCGCCTGTCACTGTAGAAGTGCAAGAAACGCACAGCAAGCAAAGTATTGTGCAAACCCTGTATCAGGTAGAAAGTGACGAGGCACGCATAGAAGCGGTGCAGCTTTTATTACAAGCCCATCAGCCTGAAACCACACTCATTTTTTGTAATACCAAAATAGAAACAGATCAAGTGGCCAATGCACTGCGAGCTGCAGGCTATGAAGCCTTGGCTTTGCATGGTGATTTAGAGCAAAAGCAACGTGACCAAACTTTAGTGCGCTTTTCCAACCGCAGTGCTTCTGTGCTGGTGGCTACCGATGTGGCCGCCCGTGGTCTGGACATTGAAGCGCTAGATTTGGTGATTAACTACCAAGTGGCACGCGAGCTAGAAGTGCATACCCATCGCATAGGCCGCACAGGTCGAGCAGGAGCACAAGGGCAAGCGTGCACCTTACATACGCAAAAAGAAAACCACAAAATTGGCCTGCTAGAAGATTACCTAAAGCAAAAGCTAGAACGTGACGACTTACCGCCTGTTAAACTTTTGCGTCAGCCTGCATTTTCACCTGCTATGGTCACCATTCAAATAGGTGGTGGTAAAAAGCAAAAAGTAAGGGCCGGTGATATCGTAGGCGCCCTAACAGGCGCTGATGGTATCCCGGGAACAGAAATTGGCCGCATCCAAGTGGGTGACCAGTGGGCTTATGTTGCGGTCACTCAAGCTTATGGTAATACTGCGTTTAATAAGCTCAGCGAAGGTAAGCTTAAAGGGCGCAACTTTAAAGTAAGGCGCTTACGAGGCTAGTATGAGTTTAAATTTGTTATTACGCATTAATAGCGCGTCGTGTTTGCTGTTTGGTTTGGTGATGTTATTAAAAACCGATGCTGTCAACCTTTTAATCGGCACTGAAAAAACCATACTGATGCACTCTATTGGTATTATTTTAGTGTGTAACGGCGTGCTGCTTCTTGTGGCGTCATTGCGCAAACACATTCAAGCCCATGAAATCATGTTCTTTGTGTTAGGTGATTATGGTTGGACGATCTTAACGGTTGCACTAATCAGCGCAGAAGCAGTGATTATAGACCCTGTGGGTATTAGAGTGACATTTGTCATTGCGCTATATACGGCGATGATGGGAGCGTTGCAATTTAAACATTACAAAATTCTTAAAGGCAGCGTTTAATATGTCCAATCTACCTCATTGTCCAAAATGCGATTCGCAATATACCTACGAAGATGCTAGCCAGTATATTTGTCCAGAGTGTGCCCATGAGTGGTCCATCGATGGCATAGACGATGAAGAAGATCTCAAGATAATACGCGACAGCAACGGCAATATTTTACAAGATGGGGATACCGTCACCGTGATTAAAGACCTTAAAGTAAAAGGCTCTTCTTTGGTGGTGAAAGTAGGCACAAAAGTGAAGGGCATACGACTAGTGGATGGCGATCATGACATTGATTGTAAAATTCCAGGTGTGGGAGCCATGAAACTTAAATCAAAGTTTGTTAAAAAATAGACAGCCCAACAGCTCATCTATAGCGCAGGCAAAATATGCGCATGGGCCAGCGGCCCTAAATCTTGCTTTAGTGCGGGTATATTCTCTACGGGTATCAATAGCGCTAAAGTGAGGCTATCTCCATAGTTTCTTTGCTCTATCATCGCTTCATGCCTTTGGCACAAATGCTCAATACGTCCCATCAGGTCATAAGGACAGGCCAAGCTAATGTGCTTTAGCTGGCGCTTTATTTGCCTAGGGCAGGCCTCTACCACTAGTTTTACCGCATCTGTATAAGCTTTGACTAGGCCACCCGTGCCAAGTTTTGTGCCACCAAAATACCGGCACACCACCACACTCACTTCCCCTATACCGCAATGGCTAAGCACTTGAAGCATGGGCTTGCCGGCCGTGCCAGAAGGCTCTCCAGCGTCACTTAAACCCCAAAAAGTGCTGTTATCAGGGGCATCAGCCACCACCGCCCAGCAATGGTGGCTGGCATCTGGATATTTTTTGCGCATATGGTTTAGGTGAATGTCACATGCTCCACGGCCTTGGGTGTGGCGCAAATTCGCAATAAAACGGCTGTTTTTTACTTCAAGGGTTTGCTCTAGGTCTTCACCTTGTAAGTTTGGAACTTGGTAGATAATGGGCTGCTCACGCTTTTGGACAAATGTCGTTACTAGGATTATCGCTTTGATGTGCCAATATACTATAAATAGGGTCGATGGGGAGGGTTGAAGTTGGTTTTTGCTAACATTAGGATGCAATAATGGACTTAAACACACGGCCAAAAAATCTATCGTCACCTATTGATGATGGTGCTGCGGCTCACCTTCACTTAAAAAGATTACCAAACCTCTCGTTGCTAGCAACCAATAATGAAACGATTTGTAGTAACGATATATTAGGTGTTGTTGTCTTTTACGGTTACCCCATGAAAGGGCGTCCAGACACGCCTCTACCAGAAAGCTGGGATAAGATTCCAGGAGCAAGAGGCTGCACGCCACAATCTTACAGTTTTCAAGACCAGTATTCGCAGCTTCAAAAACATAATGCGAGTGTGTATGGCGTGAGTGTTCAGTTGAGGCAGAGGGGATGGCGCTCTACCAACGGATAACCTTGATCTAGCGACACACCACCCCTAGCAGGTACAATATCCCCACATTTCACACACATATACTTGTTTAAATGACTCAACAAAAAGGTTTTGACGGTGTCCAAAGATTATACGGCACGCATAATTACACAGCGATCACCAAGGCGCATATCTGCGTGGTGGGCATAGGTGGTGTGGGCACTTGGGTGGCAGAAGCTTTAGCGCGTTCTGGCGTCGGGCAGATCACCTTAATAGACATGGATGATGTGGCTGAATCTAATATAAATCGTCAATTAGTCGCATTGTTATCTACTGTAGATCAGGCCAAAATAGACGTCATGGCACAACGTATTAAAGACATTAACCCCCATTGTAAAGTGAATTTAATAGAAGAATTTGTGGGTGAAAACAACTTAGAAGCCTGTTTAAACCAAGGCTACGACTACGTCATAGACGCCTGTGATTCTATTAAGGCTAAAGCCATGATGGTGTCTTGGTGTAAGTTTCGCAGGGTGCCTATTATCACGATAGGTGGTGCAGGTGGTCAGCGTGACCCCAGCAAAGTAAAAATAGTAGATTTAGCCATGACAAAGGTCGATCCATTGGCTGCTAAATTAAGGTCTGTGCTGCGCAGCCAATATGGCTTTAGTAAAAACCTCAAAAGCAGGTTTCGTATTGACTGCGTGTGCTCCACAGAACAGCTGTATTACCCACAGCCTGATGGCAGTGTAGATTGGGCAAAAAGTGCCAATGTGGCAGGTGCAAAAATGGACTGCAGCCGTGGTTTTGGTGCGGTAAGCTTTGTTACAGGCACTTTTGCATTTATTGCTGTGGGGCGTGTGTTAGATAAAATAGTCGCTAAGCATCTTAGGCTAAAATAAGGCTCAAAAAAAGGCTCAAATAAGGCTGCAAGAGAAATACAAGGATTTACCATGGCGTTAAGTAATATTCATGCAGGCCAAATTGCAGGCATTATCAACACCGGTTTTACCGAGTATCGGCTTCAGTTTGAGCAGATTTCATCCGGTGCTAAACACCGTTTTGAAAAAGCCTTGTGGCAAGAAGTGCAAGCCAGCGGCATGCAGCGTATTGACCTGTATGGACAGATGGTTGCTCTGGTTAACACACAGCTTGATGAGTATAGGTGCGCCCAAAAAATAGAGCCAGAAAAAGCATCAGATTGGACCCTTGTGAAAGCTCAGTTTGAGTTGCTTATGCCCAAGCGCACAGATCCAGAGCTTGCTGAAACCTTTTTTAACTCCATCTTTTGCCGCGCCTTTAGACACAGCTCCCTGCGTGAGCAGCGTATGTTTTTATTCAGCTCTTCAGCAGCTGCACCTAAACAGTTAGCTCAGGACATGTATAAAGAATATGACACCCGTAACGGTGTGGTCAGCATGGTCAGCAATATCTTAGATGACTATGCCTTTGATGTGCCCTATGCCAATAAACGTTTAGACGTGATTAATCTAGTGGGTATTATCAAAGAAAATACAGATTTTCGTATGGCCATGACACCCCAAACGCGAGTGCAAATATTAAAGTCTGTATTTTACCGAAATAAAGGCGCTTATTTGGTAGGTCAGCTGGTGAATCCTTCTCATAGTCAGCCTTTTGTTATTCCTTTGTTAAATGATGAAAAACAAGGCATTTATACAGATACCCTGATCACAGACTCAGATGATGTGAGTATTATTTTCAGTTTTACCCGCTCTTATTTTATGGTGGAAGCACCCGTGCCTGCAGAGTTTGTAGGTTTTTTGCAGCAAATTTTGCCGGCCAAACCATTGGCTGAAATTTATACCAATATTGGATTTTTTAAGCACGGTAAATCTGTATTTATGCGCGACTACCTGCATCATATGGATCACTCTACAGACCAGTTTATTATTGCCCCAGGCATCAAGGGTATGGTGATGACGGTGTTCACTTTGCCATCACTGGACATTGTATTTAAGATCATTAAAGATAAATTCGCCCCCCCTAAAGCCATGTCAAAAGCCGTGGTAAAAGAAAAGTATCATTTGGTAAAAGTGCATGACCGAGTAGGGCGTATGGCCGACACCCAAGAGTTTAAGCACTTTGCGTTTGATAAAAGTCGTTTTTCGCAAGAGCTTATTAACGAGCTTTTGGCAGTGGCACCCAGCATGATTAAAATGGTGGGTAATTATGTGGTGATAGAGCAGCTATACGTAGAACGCCGTATGACGCCACTTAATATCTATATAGACACCGCCACTGATGAGCAGCTATATGATGTGATAGATGAATATGGCAATGCCATAAAACAGCTTGCAGCTGCGAATATCTTTCCAGGTGATATGTTGTTTAAAAACTTTGGTGTCACAAGGCACGGACGCGTCGTGTTTTATGACTATGATGAAATTTGTTATTTAACCGAATGTAATTTTCGTAAAATACCAGAGCCTATGTATCCAGAACAAGAGTTGGCAAATGAACCTTGGTATTCTGTAGGACCTTATGATGTGTTTCCTGAAGAGTTTCATGTGTTTTTGGCAGGAAGGCCTAGGATCGCCAAAACATTTCGTCAAATCCATAGTGATATTTTTGATGCAGACTATTGGAAGTCACTCCAGGCTGATATTGTCGATGGACAAGTCAAAGACGTGTTTCCATATCGTCGTAAGAAACGCTTTTTGTCTGCTTAAGCTTGCTCATTAGCTTGCCTTAAGGCGACTTGGGCAAGGCTTTTAAGCTTGTCTTCTTTGCTCATTATCATCCAGTTTCGCACCTCATCTTGGCTGCGATAACAGCCCTTGCACACGAGTTCGTCTTTTTTAAACTGGCATACTTTTACACAAGGTGAAACAATCGAGTGATCGATGTTTCTAACAGGGCGAGCTCTTCGGCGCATAACATTTTTTCTCACTAATATTCAGGCTCTATTATGGCCTGAGTTAGGCGCACAGGAAAGACCTGTGTGTTAGAATATCCTTTTAGGGTTTAGGAAAGTTCTTCATGTTGGGTAGAATCGGATTTGTCTGGGGTGCTATTGGTGTCATCTGTTTATTGATGTTTTCAGCCTTGCGCCTATCTAAGATCGCCTTGGAGTTTTTACTTTACCCCACCCATGTATGGCACTGGTTGATTTTAGCGCTATGGGTTGCGTTTATGGCTTACTCTGAAGGCTATAAAGGCTTTCAGCGAACATTTTCTCCACGTGTGGCGGCTCGTCTGTTGTGGCTAAAAAATAATCCTAAAATTTGGCTAGTGGTGTTTGCACCATTATTTGCCATGGGCTTTATATACGCTTCTAAAAAACGCGCTATTATTTCTTATACTATCTTAGTGATGGTGCTGATCTTTGTCGCGATCGCGATAAACTTACCACAGCCTTGGCGACCACTAGTGGATGCTGGTGTAGTGGTGGGTTTGTTATGGGGCACTACAGCCACATGGTGGTTTATATTGGCTGCGCTGCGAACGGACATCAGCACGGTAAACCCAGATCTCCCTCAATCTGCCAATCAAGATTGATAGTCGCTTTTTAGGGCTTTTTGTCGCGGCTTTGATATAAACAATCCAAAAACTTTAACAGGAATAACCATGCGCGCAATGTTGTGGATGCTGGGCTCTATTGCCTCCTTTTGTTTGATGGCGGTAGCGGCTCGTGAGTTGGACGGGCATATTGATAAGTTTGAATTGCTTGCTATTCGCAGTGCCGTTGGAATCATAATTTTAGTGATTATTATGAATGTGATTAAACGTCCTACGCTGATGTATACCAAACGCATGAATACCCATCTATTGCGTAATATTTTTCACTTTATAGGGCAGTTTAGCTGGCTTGTAGGTATTGGGCTTCTGCCTCTTGCCCAAGTGTTTGCCATAGAGTTTACAGTGCCACTATGGGTGTTAATCATGGCTTCTTTGTTTTTAGGTGAAACCATCACTCGGAGAAAAGTAGTGTCGGTGGCACTTGGCTTGGCTGGGGTGGTGGTTATCTTAAAGCCTGGCATGCAAATGTTAGACACCGGTGCCATAGTGATGCTGATTGCGGCTTTGTGTTTTGCCGTGACCTTTATTGTCAGTAAATCACTGCTCACCACAGAGCACCCGCTGACTGTGGTATTTTATATGACGCTTATTCAACTGCCTTTAAGTGCTTTGATGGCAGGTGCTGATTGGACCATGCCGCAGCCATGGATGTGGCCTTGGGTGATGGCGGTATCTCTGACAGGGTTGTTTGGCCACTACTGTTTGTCTAAGTCTTTCCAGCAAGCGGATGTGAGTGTGGTGATTAGTGTCGATTTCTTACGTTTGCCAGTTATTGCAATCATCGGTATGTGGATTTATAACGAGCCCCTAGAGGTGAGTGTGATCTTGGGTGGTGTGCTTATGTTACTGGCCAACTTGGCTAATCAGTGGCGCATCAAACCGCCTACACCCTTATAACGCTTTACTTAGGGTTAAGCTCACTACCTGCAATACGCCTGCTTGTATATTGCCTTGCATGTTGGCGCTCATAGCTTTGGCATTGGGACCAAGGGGCAATGTAGGGGTAAATATTGGTTTAGATGGCACTGATACTCTAGGGCTAGAGTTGGTTGCTCGAGTCTGTTGCAGCCAAGCTACGGCTGCATTAGTGTCATCTTCAAAATGTGCCACCTCAAACCCAGCATCGCATGCTAAGTCATGAAAGTGGGCCCATGTGCACAAATGGCTTTCATCTTTTTTGTTAGCCCACGCAGTGGGGTAAATGACATCGGTTTGTGTGGCCTCAGGTTGCAACATAACCTCATGCATTAACACCTGCCCGCCAGGTTTGAGTACTTGGTATAGACCTTTGAGCAACGGCCCTTTTTGTTCAATATTCATACACGCATGTTGGCTCGTAACAAAATCAAAGCTTTCTTTTTGGAAGGGTAAATGCAAGCTGTTACCCACCACAAACTGGCACTTTGGTGCTGGGTGAATGTTTGTGTTAAGTAATTTTGCGGCTTCGATGTAGCTTGTATTAAGATCTAGCCCTATCATAGAGCAGCCAAGCTTAGCCCAAACTAGCCTGCCAGTGCCACCAAGTCCGCAGCCAATGTCTAGGCCATAACTATGGCTGGACAAACCATCACTTAAGCCATCAAGTAGCTTATGTGTGGCGCCAATGCCTCCCAAATGTAGCTGATCAATGCCACAAAAATCCTCTATTTGCCATCGTTTAGGTGGCGTAATTTTTAGTAATTGTGTTAACTTTTCAAGCATTTTTATAACCTTTATAAACCTAACTGCATTTAGCTCAAAAGCTCTGGCAGATTTACAAAAAAATCCAATGCTTCTGGGTTTGCCAGTGCAGCCTTGTTTTTCACCACTTCACCATGGATCACTTTACGCACGGCCAGCTCTACTATCTTGCCACTAATGGTGCGGGGAATAGCCTCTACTTGTATCACCTTGGCAGGCACGTGGCGCGGCGTAGTATTGGCGCGCACTTGTTGTTGAATGGTTTTAGTTAACATACCATCTAAAACCAAACCTTGGCGTAATACCACAAACAAGATCACACGCACGTCGCCATGCCAGTTTTGGCCTATGACAATGCTCTCTAACACCTCTTCTATGACTTCTACTTGGCGATAAATTTCTGCGGTGCCTATGCGCACTCCGCCTGGGTTTAGCACGGCGTCAGATCTGCCATGAATAATGACACCTTGGTTTCGGGTGATTTCACCATAGTCGCCATGGGCCCACACATTGTCAAACTGAGCAAAATAAGCATCGTGGTATTTTTGTCCCTGGTCATCTTGCCAAAAATAAATAGGCATAGAGGGGAAAGGCGCGGTGCACACAAGCTCGCCTTTAGTTTGGCTTACCGCTTGGCCGTCATCGTCAAATATCTTTACCGCCATGCCTAAGCCTGCGCATTGTAGCTCACCCCGGTAAACAGGCAGAATAGGGCAGCCTAAGGCAAAGCAAGAAACGATGTCTGTGCCGCCAGAAATAGACGCTAACAATACATCTTGCTTTACATCACGGTACACATAATCAAAGCTTTCATGAGACAAAGGCGAGCCTGTAGAAAGAATGGTTTTTAGGGGGGTTAGATCATGACTTTGGTTTGGTTTAATGCCAGCTTTTTCTATAGCGGCAATATATTTAGCACTAGTACCAAAAACGCTCACCTTTTCACGCTGTGCAATGTCTATAAGAATGTCTGGGGTTTTAAATGGTGAGCCATCATAAAGTAATACAGTACAACCTAATGACAGGCCACTGACTAGCCAATTCCACATCATCCAGCCACACGTAGTGTAGTAGAAGAGCACATCATCTGGTGTCACGTCGGTATGTAATAAATGCTCTTTGTTGTGCTGTAATAAAGTGCCACCGATGCCGTGCACTATACACTTTGGCACACCGGTAGTGCCTGATGAATACATGATATAAAGCGGATCATCAAAACTACAGGCGACAAATTCAATGGGCGCAGCTTGAGGGTCGATAAAATCGTTTAGGTGTATGGCTTTGTTGGGTACGGCCTCATGTAATAGGCTTAGGTCTGCATTTTGAGTTACATGATTGCACACTACAATGGCTTCTATAGAAGGCAGTGAACCCGCAATACCGGACACTTTTTCTAAAGAATTTAGGGTTTTACCATTGTAGTAATAGCCATCTGTGGTGAAAAGTATACGTGGCTTTATTTGGCCAAAGCGGTCTAACACACCGTTGATGCCAAAATCTGGTGAGCATGAGCTCCATACTGCACCTAGGCTTGCGGTAGCTAACATGGCAACTACGCAGTCAATAACATTAGGCATAAAGCCCGCAATGCGATCACCAGGCTTAATGTCATACTTCTTTAATCCGCCTACCAGCACTGTAACTCTGTGATATAAAGCGCTATAGCTAATTTCTTCACGGGCGCCGTTTTCGCCACAAAAAATAAGTGCGCTCTTTTGATGACGATACTTAAGTAGATTTTCTGCAAAATTTAGTGTGGCTTGCGGGTACCATTTGGCACCTGGCATGGTGTTGCCAGCTAAAATGACATTGCCTTTATGGCTTGATTTTATATCGCACTGTTGCCAAAGCTGGTCCCAAAAAAGGTCACTATAATCAATGCTCCACTGATGTAATTGATGATACTCAGTAATATTAAGGTCATAGGTCGCATTAACAGATTGTATAAAACGCCACAAATTAGTCTTTTCTATGCGGCTTTGGCTAGGCTGCCATAAGGGCTGAGTCATGCTGATCCTTAAAGATAAAATGAGGGCGGGTGTACCCAATTAGCTATTTATTTAAACCAATTAATCCTACAGTCACTTGATTAAAGTCGACTAAATCAATCAAACGCTAGACATCATAGCTTGGCCTGCATGAGAGCCGTTGGGACGACCTAATAAATCACTAATGTTTTGGCCAACACGGGCTAGCCTGTCCAGCTGAATGCCCGTATGTATACCTAGGCCATGCAGCATATAGACCAAGTCTTCTGTGGCCAAATTGCCGCTGGCACCTTTTGCATAAGGACAACCGCCCAAACCCGCGACTGAACTATCAAACGTGGTCACGCCAGCTTCAAGCATACACAATACGTTGGCTAAAGCTTGCCCGTAGGTGTTGTGGCAATGGCCAGCAAGCTTTGATGTGGGGATCTTGTGATTTACAGCTTCTAGCATTCGTAACATGCCAAAAGGTGTCGCTGTGCCTATGGTGTCGCCAAGTGAGACTTCGTAGCAGCCCATGTGTATTAGCTGTTGGGCAATGTCTGCTACTGCTGTGGGAGAGATTGCTCCCTCATACGGGCAGTCGACCACCACAGAAACATAGCCTCGCACTTTGAGGCCGGCATCTAATGCCTTTTGAACCACAGGCTCAAAGCGAGTGAGGGATTGGGCGATAGAGCAATTGGTGTTGCGCTGGCTGAAGCTTTCGCTGGCAGCACCAAACACAGCCACTTCATTTACACCTGCCTCTATGGCGCGTTCCAAACCTTTCATATTGGGTGTAAGGGCGCTATAGGAGACGTGATTATGGGCAGTGATAAGTTGCAGTACTTGTGCGCTGTTAGCCATTTGGGGCACCCATTTAGGGTGTACAAAAGCCGCCGCTTCAATGTGTGTAAGCCCAGCGGCAGCTAGCTGATTAATGAGGCTTGCTTTTACTTTAGCGTCGAGCATGCCCCCAGATTCATTTTGTAAACCATCTCTTGGGCCTACTTCTACTACTTTGACATGTTTTGCTAAAGGCCTTTGCGTGTTTACTGTCATATTGTATGTTCTTTTCTATAAACTCTTGAGTGAGATTTTAGTCTATGATCTCTAGTAGTGCTTATCAAGCTTGAGTTAAAGATTGATTACTTGAAAGGGCGTCAATACATCGTTGTTGTGCCGTATCCAGTTCGCTTTGAAGTTCCTTTATGTCTTGTAGTTGTTGTTTCAATGCAAGTTTTCTTATGTTGATTTTATCTATGAAGGCCAGCAATTGTATATCATTGTTACTAGAGGATGGGTCATAGAGGTCTAAGAGTTGACTCACTTCAGCCAAAGCAAGGCCCAAACGCTTGCCTCGAAGTATTAGTTTTAGCCGAGTCCTGTCTTGGGCGAAGTATATGCGTTTTTGGCCTTCGCGCAGTGGTGACAACAACCCTTGGTCTTCATAGAAACGTATGCTGCGAGTGGTAATTGAAAACTCTTTGGACAATTGGCTAATTGTGTAAGTGTTGGCTGACATGGACAATGGGTCTTAGTTATTAATATATTGCTGTATACTTTGCTTGACGTTAACGTAAAGGTCAAGCAAAATATGAGTTCTAAGTTGATGATTAATGCGTTTTATTGGAGCCTGTAAATGAGTGAAGATGTTTATATTCTTGGCGGCAGCCGCACGCCAATGGGAGGCCTTGATGGCAGCCTTGCAAGCCAAAGTGCATCACAGTTGGGTGCAGTGGCGATCAAAGGCGCGTTAGCACGAGCCAAAATAACTTCTGAACAGGTGGATGAGGTATACATGGGCTGTGTGTTGTCGGCAGGCCAAGGCCAAGCACCGGCTCGCCAAGCCGCTTTAGGTGCGGGGCTTCCAGAAAAAACACCATGCGTGACTGTGAACAAAATGTGCGCCTCTGGTATGCAAGCCACTATGATGGGTTTTAATGCAATAAAAGCAGGTGCTGCTAACGTGATGGTATGTGGTGGCATGGAAAGCATGACCAACGCTCCGTATTTATTGCCTAAAGTGCGCCAAGGTTTGCGCATGGGTCATGGGCAAATGTTAGACCATATGTTTCTTGATGGCTTAGAAGATGCGTATGTAGGTGATTTAATGGGTAGCTTTGCTCAAGTGACAGCAGACGAATTTGGTTTAACTCGTGAAGCCATGGATGATTTTGCCATTCACTCCTTATCAAAGGCCAACGCTGCGATCGCAAATGGGGTGTTAGACAATGAAATAGAAGCTGTAGAAATCACCCATAGAAAAGGCACGACGACAGTCACTACTGATGAACAGCCCGGTCAGGCTCGTATCGACAAAATTCCACATCTACGTGCTGCCTTTAAAAAGGGAGGCACTATTACCGCCGCTAACGCTAGCTCCATATCCGATGGTGCATCGGCCCTGGTGCTTGCAAGTGCAAAGGCAGTGGTTCAAAACAACTTATCCCCAGTGGCACGAATACTTGGTGCGCAAAGTTTTGCCCGTGCACCGAGGGATTTCACGATTGCGCCTATCGGTGCGATTAAAGGCTTGTTGAAGAAGCTAGATTGGCAAGCTGAAGAGGTCGATTTATTTGAAATCAATGAAGCCTTTGCCATGGTCACTATGTTGGCGACCCAAGAGCTGGGTTTAGATGCGAGTAAAGTGAACATCTATGGTGGTGCTTGTGCCCAAGGACATCCTATTGGCTCTACGGGTTCGCGTATTATGATCACGCTGATTACCGCGTTGCAGAACAAAGGCTTAAAAAGAGGCATTGCCGCGCTATGTATCGGGGGTGGTGAGGCCACTGCTGTGGCGATAGAGCTGGTTTGATAAAGTGAAAAACGATTAAGCTGATCAGGGATATGTATGAATTTTGACTTAAATGAAGATCAAATTGCCTATGTGGATTTAGCTCAGCAATTTTCTATTAATGAGTTAGCTCCCCATGCAGCAATGTGGGACGCCCAAGCGATGTTTCCAAAATCGACCCTAAAACAAGCAGGGCAGCTGGGTTTTTGTGGTTTATATAGTGATCCGGGAATAGGTGGCTTAGCTTTGTCTCGGTTGGACGCTTCACTCATTTTTGAAAAGCTGGCCATGGGCTGCACTACCACGACAGCCATGTTAACCATACACAACATGGCCGCATGGATGGTGTCAGAAAATGCCACTTCAGAGGCTAAAGCACACTACGGTGAAAACCTCACAAGTGGTCGCTGGCTAGCATCTTATTGTCTTACAGAAGCTAATGCAGGCTCTGATGCAGCTTCGTTAACGACTAAGGCTGTAAAAACCGGCAACGAATATGTCATTAGCGGCAGTAAAATCTTTATTTCTGGCGCAGGTGAAACTGAGGTGTTAATCGTCATGGCCCGTACTGGAGAGCCTGGAGCGAAGGGTATTTCGGCGTTTATTGTGGATTCAGACACTGCTGGCATTAGCTTTGGACGCAAAGAAGAGAAGATGGGCTGGAATGCCCAACCAACAAGAATGATCAATTTTGACCAGGTGCGTGTACCTGCTGCCAACCTTTTAGGTAATGAAGGTGATGGCTTTACGATCGCGATGAAAGGCTTAGACGGCGGTCGTATTAATATAGCCACCGTAAGCGTAGGCACCGCCCAACAAGCTTTAAGTGAGGCTTTAGCCTTTGTCAATGACAGAAAACAGTTTGGTAAACCTGTTGCTGCTTTTCAAGGCATTCAATTTAAGCTTGCTGACATGAATACACACCTAGTTGCAGCCCGTCAAATGGTGCGCTTAGCCGCGTTTAAACTGGACAATAAACACCCAGACGCCACCACCTATTGTGCGATGGCCAAACGTTTGGCAACAGATGTTGGTTATCAGGTGTGTGATGAAGCGTTGCAGTGCTTTGGTGGTAGCGGTTACATTAAAGAATACCCGATGGAGCGGTATCTGCGAGATAGCCGAGTGCATCGCATTTTGGAAGGTACCAATGAGATCATGCGGGTGATTATCGCTAGGCGCATTTTACTTGAAGACTCACAGGCCATTTTATAAAAACTGACCCAACTATTTAATTACCAATGGATTTCATCATGAATAAATCAATACCTTTTACCATTGAAGGGCACACCGCTGTTATTACAATGTCTAATCCACCAGCAAATACGTGGACCCGTTCAAGTTTGGACGCCTTAGCTCAGCTGATACAAGCATTTAATGCTGATAACAACATCTATAGTTTAGTCATCACAGGTGGTGGAGATAAGTTTTTTAGTGCCGGTGCAGATCTTAAGTTATTTGCCGATGGCAATAAACAAACTGCGGCAGACATGTCCACTGCATTTGGTCGCGCTTTTGAAGTGCTGAGCCAGTTTAGAGGATTAAGCATTGCCGCCATCAACGGCTATGCCATGGGTGGTGGCTTGGAAGTAGCGCTTGCGTGTGATCTGCGTATCGCAGAAGATCAGTCCCAAATGGCTATGCCTGAGGCAGCTGTTGGGCTTCTGCCTTGTGCCGGTGGTACTCAAAATTTGGCTTGGTTGGTGGGTGAGGGCTGGGCAAAACGGATGATTCTTTGTGGGGAGCGTGTGTCAGCCCAACAAGCGTTAGCTATTGGCTTAGTGGAAGCAGTGGTAGATCAAGGCCAATCCTTAGAAAAGGCCATGGAGTGGGCAAAAAAAGCTGAAAAACAAAGCCCCACTAGCATTGCAGCATGTAAACGCTTAATACAAAATGCACGTAAAGAGCCAATGTTTGCAGGCATGGGTTATGAACGAGATGAGTTTATAAACTTGTTTGACAGCAATGATCAAAAAGAAGGCGTGCAAGCGTTTTTAGAAAAGCGTAAACCAACATGGACTAACTCATAATGGTGACACAATTAAGTCAGGGGCCACTTTTGGTAAAGGCTCACACGACACATGCTGGCCAACAAGTGGTGGAGGTCATACTCAATGCCCCAGAGGCTCTTAATGCCTTAAATGGCGACATGGTAGACCTATTGCTTGTGCATGTGCCTGTATGGGAAGCTGATGAAAATGTGATTGCTATCATTATGCGAGGCGCAGGTGCTAAAGCGTTTTGTGCCGGTGGCGATATACGCCAGCTGTATCATGAAATGGCTAAAGGTAGTCAAGACGTGGGCGAAATATTTTTTAATCACGAATATGAAATGGATGTAATGTTGCACAAGCTTACGACCCCATTTTTGGTATGGGGAAGTGGTTATGTGATCGGTGGCGGCATGGGTTTGTTGCAAGGTGCTGCATTACGTTTGGGTACTCATTCTAGCCGTTTGGCGATGCCAGAAGTGACGATTGGTTTGTTTCCAGACGTAGGCGCTAGCTATTTTTTACGTCAAGTACCAGACAACCTAGGGCTGTTTATGGGCTTAACAGGCGCTATGCTAAATGGTACAGATGCGCGTCAATTGGGTTTGTTAGACGGTTTGTTACATGAGGGTCATTTCGAACACATAATGATGTCTCTTGCCGATATGCCTAAGCAGTCCAGTGCAGACACGCTAAGCCAGCTTACCCTTTTGGTTGCTGAATTAGAGGCTAAGGCAAGTCATGAAGCGCCAGTGTCAAACCTAAACCCACATCGTCAAAGTATTATGGCTGCACTTGGCCAAGAAGACCTTGCTGCAATAGTAGCTAGCTTGGTAAGCCTCAAAGGCCAAGATAAGTGGTTAGATAAAGCCCTACAAACGATGGTGAATGGCTCACCCACTAGCTTACATCTATTTTATTACGCCTTTAGTCAAAACTTTACCAATGTTGTAGACGCCTTACGGCATGAATACATCGTTGGGGTGAATGCGGCACGTTTAGGCGAGTTTCAAGAAGGTGTAAGGGCGCTACTTATCGATAAAGACCGCAATCCCTCGTGGCGTTATGACACGGTTGAAAATACCCCAAAGGCTTGGTTAGATCAGTTTTTTGTCACCGAAAATGTAGCAGAGGCTCACTTCTAACACTATTTAAAAAATCTACAGGACAAGATTTATGACTAATATAGCATTCATAGGCTTAGGTAATATGGGCGGCCCCATGGCAGCCAACTTAGTGAAGGCAGGGCATCATGTAGTGGCTTATGACTTGATGAGAACTGCATTAGAAGAGTTTGTAAGCATCGGTGGTGTAGCGGCAACTTGTGCGCAAGACGCAGTGGAGAATGCTCAAGTGGTCATCAGTATGTTGCCTGCTGGCGAGCATGTAGAGGGCCTCTATTTGGGTAACGAGAAAAATAAAGGTGGTCTTTTATCATTAATCACTAAGGGTTCCTTAGTGGTTGACTCGAGCACGATAGATGCCCAAACCTCACGCCATGTGGGCCTTTGCGCTAAAGAATTAGGCATCAACTTTGTAGATGCTCCTGTTTCTGGTGGCACGGCAGGTGCCAAAGCTGGCACTTTAAGCTTTATTGTAGGTGGTGCAGTGGAGGCGTTTGAAGTTGCAAAGCCTATTCTTGGTTTGATGGGGAAAAATATCTTCCATGCAGGCCCAGCAGGTGCTGGGCAAGTCGCCAAAATGTGTAATAACATGTTGCTGAGTGTTTTGATGGCGGGCACTTCAGAAGCGCTGCGCATGGGCGTAGAAAATGGTTTAGACGCCAAAGTATTGTCAGACATTATGGTGAAAAGCTCTGGTCGCAACTGGGCCTTAGAAATTTACAATCCAGTTCCAGGTGTGATGGAAGGCACGCCTTCAAGTAACGATTACCAAGGTGGTTTTATGGTAGACCTAATGAACAAAGATCTGGGTTTAGCCCTAGAGGCAGCGCAAGCATCAGGTTCTGCTGTGCCTTTAGGGGTAAAAGCTTCTGAACTATTCAAAAATCACGGCGCACAAGGCTATGGAGGGCTAGATTTTTCTAGTATTTACCAGCACTACGCTAACAAAAAGGTTTGACCCATGAATATTGGAAAAGGTATTGGTCATTATAGCTTGTGCATTGGGTTTAGGTTTAAACAATTGGATAGGTTATATTGTTGTTCTTTTATATGATTAACTATTATCCTATAATAATGCATAATTTTTGGTATTCTAAGATACACAATTGCTATAAAAGGTCAGATACACAAGCCTATGCCTAAACAAAGCAAACTAAATCGATGCGCTGATATTATTCATGATGGAGACATTACCCGTATTTTTAGAGCGCTAGGCTCGTTTCTTTTGGTGTTAGCCGTAGTGCCTTTATATTTTGAATATGAAGCACGGGAACTAGAACGAGAAATTGCAAGTGAGGAAAGAGTACAGCGTAAGCTTGATCGACAAAGCGCTATTGAAGAGAGCGAACAAAGACAGCTTTATAGAAAAGTAGCTGCATGGCAAGTACTCACAACAAGAGCTCCAGGTAATAGTGGCAAAATAGACGCTATTGAATACCTAAATACTTTGGGTGAGCCGCTTAATGGCATTGATGTATCTGTCGGTGACGGTCAAGTAGGAGTGTGGCTTGTTGGTGCAGTGATCCCAAAGGCGCTGTTAAGTAATGCTAATTTTCGCGGTGCTAGGCTTAATAATGTGAACTTGAGCATGTCTGATCTTCGCTCGACTAATTTTAATAATGCAAATTTAAGTGGTGCAATACTTCAAAGTGCGGACCTTAGCGGTGCAAGCCTTACTCAAGCCAATTTAACCAGAGCCAACCTTACTAAAGCAGACTTGTGGCAGGCCAATTTAACTAACGCCAATCTTACTAATACCAATCTTACTAATACCAATCTTACGATGGCTAATTTATGGGAGACAAACCTTAAAGGGGCAAATCTTGGGGTCGTCAATTTGAGCGAAGCCAACCTATGGGAGGCCAATCTTTTAGGAGCAGACCTTTGGGAAGCGAACCTGCGCAAGGCCAATTTAACTATGGCCAACCTTGCCAACGCCAACCTTACTAACGCAGACCTGACGATGGTGGACTTAACTAAAGCAAACATCACTGCAGTCAATTTGATTGGGGTTATCGGTCTTACATGTGATCAGCTAAGGGCAGCTAAAGCATGGGAAACAGCCTACAGAGATGATGATTTAGCTTGTGGGGAATCATTCCTAGAGCATTGTGAGATTGACAGCGTGCTCCAGTGTCAAGAACTATCATCGATGCTTTAAAGGTCTCGAGCCCATAAAAATTATATATTCAAGCCTGATGGCAAGGCAAAAAACAATGCTAAATACAAGGCTAAAAAAATGCAGATGAAATCATTAGCTAATTATGAACAACAACTAAAATGGCTTGCGCTAGTGTTAGGTATTATTAGTACCCTAGCCATTGTGCAAGACTGGTATCCGTTTACCATGTTTATTAGTCTTCCTTTTTGTTTGATCTGGGTATACTGCGCTTGGCTTCACACAGAACGTCAGCTTAAATATATCAACATTATTTTTGCTCTCTTGTACATTTACGGCATTGCCCGTTATTTTGTAACAGCATAACGTTTAACTGTAATTTTCATACTTCATGTCAAAAATGTCGACATTATTGATAAATGGCGATATATTGTGTTTTTTAATCAGTGAATCAACACTGAGTGTAAATACTTGAGACTTTATTATGGCAACTCGTACCGAATTTTCTTGGCAGGATCCATTCTTTCTAGAT
>JAIBDW010000153.1 GCA_024686035.1 Oceanospirillaceae bacterium | reverse complement strand
TAATATTAAAAGACAGTGCTGCAGTTGCGGCCTATGGCGCAAATATTTTTATAAAACAGCTGCAGAAGAGATCGAACTCAGTGCTGGGCTTAGCAACAGGGTCAACGCCAGTATCCCTTTATCAGCAGCTTATTACTGCTAATAACGCTGGGCTAATCTCGTTTGCCAATGCCACAACTTTTAATCTTGATGAGTATCTTGGTCTTGCGGGCAGCCATCCGCAAAGTTACCGTTACTTTATGAAGCAGCAGTTGTTTGACCATATCGATATAGATCAAGCAAACACCCATGTGCCACCAGGTGATGCTGCTAATCCAATTACAGCTTGCCAAGGTTATGAACAGCAGATAGAAGCCGCTGGTGGTATCGACATCCAGCTATTAGGGATAGGTCGTAATGGCCATATTGGTTTCAATGAACCTTCATCGGGTTTAATGTCGCGTACACGTGTGAAGACGTTAACTAAAGCCACCATTGATGATAACGCGCGTTTCTTTGAAGCTGGCGAGTATCAACCGCACCTGTCGATCACCATGGGGATTGGCACTATTATGGATGCCAAGAAGGTTGTGCTGTTAGCGACAGGGAAGAATAAAGCACAAGCGATTAAGGCGACAGTTGAAGGACCGTTAACAGCTGCTTGCCCAGCATCGGCGCTACAGATGCATAAAGATGTGGTATTGGTGATAGATGAAGCCGCGGCTGCGAGTTTGTCTGATTGTGATTTTTACAAGCATATCGAAGCTGAGAACCAGAAACTAATGGCTAGGCTCGGGCTATAAAGGTCGTCAAAAATTGTAGGGCAAATCTAATTAGTAAAAAGGGACGAGCTAAGGCTTGTCCCTTTTTTGGTTTAACGCTTGAACAACTTATCTAGCGTTAACCGCCCTTAGTTGTGAGTGATTTAAGCATCACCAAACTAGGCTAGCGAATCACCTCAAATACCACCGCTGTTCATATGTTAATTATTTGTATACTCTAAATTGGTTAAGATAATTTTAAATTTAAAAATAGGCTCTGAAGGTTCATAGGCCTTAATCACTTATTGAGAGTATAAATTATGCTAAAAAAATTCTCGATTGCGGTACTGATGCTCATCGCGCTGCCCTTTATTATCGCGTTATTCGTACAGAAAGAGTATTCGGTTGTCACCCAAATCACTATTGATAAACCCGTCGCCGAAGTGTTTGATTATGTGAAGCGTCTAAAGAATCAAGACAACTTTAGTGTCTGGGCACAGATGGATCCTGATATGGTTAAAAGCTACCGCGGCACTGATGGAACTGTAGGCTTTGTCTCTCATTGGGAAAGCCAACTAGAGGAGGTGGGTGTTGGTGAGCAGGAGATAATGCGCATTGATGAAGGCAAGCGGATTGATTTTGAGTTGCGATTCTTTTCGCCTTTTGAGTCAACCGATCCAGCTTTCATGAGCACCGAAGCCGTAGGTGCTAACCAAACATTGGTGCAGTGGGGTTTTGATGGCCATTTAGATTACCCAATGAATCTAATGTTCCTGTTCCTAGATTTCGAAACCATGATTGGCAATGATCTTAACCAAGGGCTTAAGCAGTTAAAGCAAGAATTAGAAGCTAGATAAGTATTGAAGGGCAAAAAAGGCTCTCGGATGAGAGCCTTATCATTTATTGCTAGTAATTAGTGAAGCTTGCGACGGCCAGCGAGTAAGCCTAATAGACCTAATGCTAAGAAGCCTAAACTACCTCCACTTGAGTCAGTTGTTGGCTCCTTTACCACTGGTGAAGCAGGGAAGGTGCATGAACCGTCATCACTGTTGGCATTGGCATCGTAGTTAGTGGCTGTTGAATCCGTACAACCATTTTCTAC
>JAIBDW010000111.1 GCA_024686035.1 Oceanospirillaceae bacterium | reverse complement strand
TAATTATATCGCCAGCTGAGAAAAAAATGGGTCAACATGCTTCAGCGACTAATGAAGTAGTTTTTGATAATTGCAGAATTCCTAAAGATGCGTTAATGGGCGAATTAAACCAAGGCTTTAAAGTAGCCGTTTCTGAGCTTGCTGGCGGTCGTATCGGTATTGGCTCACTCTCATTAGGCATAGGTTTAGCCGCAATTGACTATGCTCGAGAATATGTAAATGAACGTGAGCAGTTTGGCCAAAAAATCGCAAACTTCCAAGGCATTCAATGGATGTTGGCTGACGCCTATACTGATTTAGAAGCTGCTCGTTTATTACTAATGAACGCAGCAGATAAAAAGGACAAAGGCCTACCCTTTGGTAAAGAAGCATCTATGGCTAAGCTATTTGCCTCTGAAAAAGCCAATCAGGTTTGTTATACCGCACTACAACTTATGGGCGGCGCTGGTTACATCAAAGAATACCCATTAGAGCGCTATGCTCGTGATGTGCGTGTAGCCAGTATTTATGAAGGCACTAGCGAAATTCAACGTGTAATTATCGCCCGTGATTTACTACAAGAAATTAATTAATTTAAGGATTACCCATGGATTTACAAAATAAAGTTGTTGTTGTAACAGGCGGCGCTTCAGGTTTAGGTTTAGTAACTTGTCAGGAATTAGCTAAAAAAGGGGCAAAAATTGTTGCTTTTGACTTAAATGAAGATGCTGGCAAATCACTAGTTGCTAGCTTAGGTGAAAATGCTATTTTCGCTAAAGTGAATGTTACTGATGATGCCTCTGTTGTAGACGGTATAAAACAAGCCGTTGATGCCTTTGGTACTATTCACGCTTGCATTAACTGTGCTGGCATTGCCCCCGGTGGTAAAACTGTTGGTCGTAATGGTGCTTTGGCCTTAGAGAAATTCTCACAAGTTATCAATATCAATTTAATCGGTACCTTCAATGTATTACGTTTAGCTGCTGAACAAATGGCTAAAAACGAACCTGATGCAAAAGGTGAACGTGGTGTAATCATTAATACCGCATCAGTTGCCGCCTTTGATGGGCAAGTAGGTCAAGCAGGTTATAGCGCAAGTAAAGGTGGTATTGTTTCAATGACCTTACCTATTGCCCGTGATTTAGCACCACTTGGCATTCGCATTATGACCATTGCACCGGGTATTTTCGATACCGCTATGATGAAAGGCTTCAGCGATGAAGTACGCGATCCATTAATTAAAATGGTACAAAGTCCTAAGCGTTTTGGTGACCCAGTAGAATATGCTGATTTAGCATCTCACATTATTACCAATAGCTACCTTAATGGCGAAGTTATTCGTCTTGATGGCGCTATTCGCATGGAGCCTAAATAAAGCTTGCGTTTTGGGGAGGCAGATAACGCCTCCTTTTTTTAAGTATTATTTCATTTTCTAATGGGGTTTTCCATGTTAAGCGATGTTAAAATATTAGACCTATCTACCCTACTTCCTGGTCCATACGCATCTATGATGCTGGCTGACCTTGGCGCACAGGTTTTAAGAGTTGAATCGCCAACACGTGTTGACCTAGTTAGAGAAATGACACCGCAAGTAGGTAACTCTTCTGCTTCTCATCAGTATTTAAACCGCTCTAAACAATCCATTGCGCTCGACTTAAAACAGCCAGAAGCAATTGAAATTATCAAAGAGCTCATTAAAGAATATGACATAGTACTTGAACAATTTAGGCCGGGTGTAATGGACAGGCTCGGCATTGGCTACGAAGTGCTAAAAGCAATAAACCCCGAAATAATTTATTGTGCAATAACAGGTTATGGCCAAACAGGGCCCTATAAAGATCGCGCAGGGCATGATTTAAATTACCTTGCCATTGCCGGAATCAGTAGTTATTCCAAAAGAAAAGAACAAGCACCTGTTCCTCAAGGCGTTCAAATAGCAGACATTGCTGGCGGTTCACTACACAGTGTTATTGGCATATTAGCCGCATTACATCACCGCCAAAAAACAGGTGATGGTCAAATGATTGATATCAGTATGACCGATTGTGCTTTTGCATTAAATGCCATGAGTGGTGCCGGAACGCTCGCTGGCAATGACACTCCATCGGCTGAGTCACATTTACTTAATGGCGGAACCTTTTATGATTATTACCAAACCAGTGATGAACGCTATTTATCTGTAGGAAGCTTAGAGCCGAAATTTTTTAGTGGTTTGTGCCAATTACTCAATTTAGAACACCTGCTACCACTAGCAAATATAGCCTCAGCACAGCAACAAATTAAAGAATGCTTCACTCAAGCTTTTAAACAAAAAACGTATCAGCAATGGCAAGCAATATTCATCGAGCACGACTTATGTGTTGAGCCAGTTCTTGACTTAAAAGAAGCTTGCGAGCATCCGCAAATAGTCGCCAGAGAAATGATTGTTGATGTGCCACATCCACAAACAGCAAGCCAAAAGCAATTAGGTTGCCCTATTAAATTCTCAAAGTTTCAAACACAATATCAACAAGCTGGCGGTGATATTGGCGCCAATGGCAAACAAGTATTAACTCAACTTGGCTTTAGTAATAGTGAAATAGCAGCCCTTGAACAAAGTTCGGTAGTGAAACTTTAAGCTCATTGCGAGCGTAGGTACTTCAAAGCTTAACGCTGACTAATGCCACGATGAACTAAACCGCTCCCGCGGTAATGGTGCTCTTGGCTAACACTGCATTCCCTTCTAACA
This sequence comes from Oceanospirillaceae bacterium, assembly GCA_024686035.1. GTDB lineage: Bacteria > Pseudomonadota > Gammaproteobacteria > Pseudomonadales > Balneatricaceae > Njordibacter. The sequence continues at coordinate 2,626 of JAIBDW010000111.1, read as the reverse complement.
TTTGTGCTTTTTAATACTCTAATTCCTCAGGCATTTTGCCTACAACCAGAGGAGTTAATCTCATGAACATTAGCACTTATTTCCCACCAGAGTTACTTAAACGTATTGAAGACGATATCACTTTACGTAAACTCGGCTCGGGTAGTCTCGTGGCCTACGTTAGAGGCATCTCTAAACTCTGTGATTACTTACAACGCTCACCAGAGGATGCTACCGCTGAAGATCTAAGACTATTCCAATTGCACTTAGTCACTATTGGCACTTCAGGACAAACAATCAATGTCACCCTGACTTCCTTGCGTTTCCTATACAACATCACACTCGATAGACCTGATGTAGTGTCTAAGCTCAGCAGTGTACCGGTCGCCCGTAAGTTACCCGAAATACTAAGCATGGATGAAGCCAAACAACTCATTGAAGCGGCGATGCACCCGAAGTTTAAGGCAGCATTGGCCGTGGCCTACGGCGCTGGTTTACGAGTCAGTGAAGTCGTCAATCTCAAGGTTGGCGATATCGATAGTGAACGTATGGCACTACGGGTTGAGCAAGGTAAAGGCCGCCGAGACCGTTATGCCATGCTATCTCCTGCCTTACTTGAACACCTTCGCAACTGGTGGCGCTTTGCCAATCAACAAGGACAAATGTTTAAAGGAGGTTGGCTATTTCCTGGCAACAACCCTATCTACCATATGACTTCTCGCCATTTGAGCCGGATATGTAAAGCCGCCGTTTCTACGGCAGGTATCACTAAAAAAGTTTCCATGCATACCTTGCGTCACAGTTTTGCCACGCATTTATTGGAAGCTAAAGTGGATATTCGTGTGATACAAGTGCTGCTAGGACACAGTAAACTCAATAGCACCGCCTTGTATGCGCAAGTTGCCACGGATTTATTAAAGGATGTCACGAGTCCGTTAGATACCATTCTGAAGAAGAAAGCGAAAAAAGCTAAGAAAAATAAAACAACGAAGTGAGCCGTTCATGCCTCGCCCTAAACTGGAAGTGGCAGATGTGTTTCGAGCTTTCGGTCAACCTTATCGTGATGAACATGTAGGCCATTTAAGCTTACAACAACACAAAGTCATGTCAGCCATTGAACACTGTCGAACCAGTGTGCTCGGTGGTCATGTTTTGCAATGCCCTGAATGTGAGCATATTCAGGTTGCCTATAACTCTTGTCGTAATCGCCATTGTCCAAAATGTCAGGCCAGCTCAGCCAAACGCTGGTTAGAAGCAAGACAAACAGAGCTGTTGCCAGTTGAGTATTATCACTTGGTGTTTAGCTTACCAGCGAGCATTGCCGACTTAGCGTATTACAACAAGGATGTTATGTATGGTATTTTGATGAAGACAGCAGCGCAAACGTTATTAACCATCGCGGCAGATAAAAAGCATTTAGGCGCACAAGTGGGAGTCACCTTCGTATTGCATACATGGGGTAGTGCCATGACACATCATCCTCATGTGCATGGTATTGTTCCTGGTGGTGGGTTATCTTTGGATGGCAAACAATGGCTCTCGTGTAAAAAAGGCTTCTTCTTGCCTGTGCGTGTGTTGTCACGCTTGTTTCGGCGATTATACCTTGAGAAGTTGCGCGAAGCGTATGAACATCATCAACTCATGTTCTTTGGTGAGTGCCGTTCAATTGAAGATGCCGAGCCATTTACTCAGTGGCTCAATCGTTATCAAAAGATGGAATGGGTAGTGTATGCGAAACGTCCTTTTGCTGGGCCAGAGGCGGTATTGAATTATCTGGCTCGGTATACCCATCGCGTGGCTATTGCCAATCGTCGGTTGGTTTCAATGGATAAAAGATCAGTGAGTTTTCGCTGGAAGAATTACCGCGTTAAAGAACAATGTCGACAGCGAATAATGCAGCTGAGCCATGATGAATTCATACGTCGGTTTCTTCTGCATGTGCTGCCATCGGGGTTTCACCGTATTCGTCATTATGGTTTAGTGGCGAATGCAGGCAGAAAACGCAACCTGAAACAGGCTAGGCTATTACTGCATGTTCCAGTGGCTGAGCCAGTAGTACAGGAAGCTGTAGAAGTAACAAAGCAAGATCGTACTGATCCCTTTATCTGTCCTAGATGTCATGCACCAATGGTAATCATTGAGTTGCTTGTTGGCATAAATTATCCTCGCGCTCCGCCTGAGAAGTTCATTAATCCTATAGAGAGAATAGCGTTGAAAAAATGACAGTATAATCGTCAGGGATAGCTTTGTCTTACTGGCTGAAAAGGCGTTATCACATCAAAAAAAGAGTGAGTATTTATGAAGGAAAATCGCATGCTTGTGGCTTACAAAGGTCAATCTAGGCAAGTTAAGAGAAAAACCACCCTGCAACCACCACCCACAGAGATACATTTCCCATAGGCACTTACTTCCCGCGGTTTCTTCATTGTGGGCTTTGTCGACATCACTTCCAATTAGAATATCATCACGGCAGCATAGGTCACGACACAGATGATCTACAAACCTACACTAAGCGCTCTTAAACTCGAGGCTCATAATAAACATTACCTTCTACTCATCCCACTTAAAATACCTAAGGATTCTATTCATGGTAATGCTATGACTGTATAAACTCGCTTATTATGCGATAGGTTTCTTCACATTCACT
>JAIBDW010000076.1 GCA_024686035.1 Oceanospirillaceae bacterium | reverse complement strand
CATCAATCACATCGCCACGCACACGATAAGTGGCACGGTGAAAATCCACATCGTTACGCTGGTATTGTAGCTCTGCTAGCCGGCGCACTAGATCACGCTGATCCCACTTGTCGCCCCGGTTTAGGTGTAACACCATCTTATGATACAGGGCTGGGTCTCCCAAGCCATAAATGGCAGAAACCGTGGCTACGATAATGGTATCGGAGCGTTCTAGCAGGGCTTTAGTCGCTGACAGGCGCATTTGCTCAATGTGTTCATTGACCGATGAGTCTTTATCGATAAAGGTATCTGAAGCCGGCACATAGGCTTCTGGCTGATAATAGTCATAGTAGGAAACAAAGTATTCCACTGAGTTATTAGGAAAAAATTCTTTAAACTCACCATATAACTGCGCCGCCAAAGTTTTGTTATGCACCATCACCAGTGTGGGCCGTTGCACTTGGTTGATCACTTGCGCCACGGTATACGTTTTACCAGAGCCTGTCACTCCAAGCAGTGTTTGCGCTGCCAAGCCAGCTTCAATACCTTCTACCAGCTTTTTAATCGCTGTAGGCTGATCACCGGCAGGCTCAAATTTTGACTTCAATTCAAATAGAGGATTCATGATTTACTTCATTTGGATTCATTATCTAGGGTCTGCGTGATACCCTATCCAGCAAACCCAATAGTATAACGGAGTTATGCTCGTGACGTGGCCTCTTTCGCAACGAATACACTCATTTAAGCCATCTGCTACAGTAAATATCAGTACCCTTGCTGCCCAAATGCAAGCTGAAGGCAAAGACATCATCAACCTTGCCATGGGTGAACCCGATTTTGACACCCCTAGCCACATTATCGACGCGGCCAGTAAAGCCATGGCAGCAGGCCAAACCCGCTATACCAATGTGTCTGGCACTTTGTCCCTGCGCCAAGCGATCTGTGACAAATACCGGCGTGAAAACAACCTAAACTACCAAGCCGACCAAGTGCTAGTAAGTAACGGCGCTAAACAAAGCATCTACAACCTAAGCGTAGCTTTGTTAGAAGCAGGTGATCAGGTGATTATTCCTGCACCGTTTTGGGTGTCTTATTCTGCCATGGTCACTATGGCTGGTGCTTGGCCTGTCATTATCACCTGTGATGCGTCCCAAGCCTTTAAAATGAGCGCAAAACAACTTTTAAAGGCCATTACCCCTGCGACCAAATTACTCATGCTTAATAGCCCAAGTAATCCAAGCGGCCACGCTTATAGCCGTGATGAGTGGGTGGCCATCGGTGAAGTTCTGCGTTTGCATCCGCAAGTGATGGTGGTCAGTGATGACATTTACGAACACATCTATTGGGGTGAGGCACCATTATTGAATTTGCTCAATGTATGCCCTCACTTAGCTGATCGATGCGTGCTAGTGAATGGTGTTTCAAAAGCTTACGCGATGACCGGATGGCGTATAGGCTATGCAGTAGGGCCAAAGCTTATTATAGACGCCATGAAAAAAGTGCAGACAGAATCTAGCTCGTGCGCTAGCAGTATCAGCCAAGCCGGCGCACAAGCCGCGCTCAATGGCCCCCAAGACTCATTAAACACTAGGCTAACGGCCTATAAGCTGCGGCATGATTTTGTGGTAGCGCAGCTTAATGCCATGTCTGGGCTTAAGGCTTTGGCCAACCAAGGCACTTTTTACAGCTTTGTAAACTGCACAGCTGCCATGGCTACACGGGCTTATAAAGATGACATAAGCCTTGTAGAGGACATATTAAAACACACAGGGGTGGCACTGGTGCCTGGCAGTGCCTTTGGTCTGCCTGGTCATTTTCGCCTGTCTTATGCCACCGATTTAAGCCTATTACAGCAAGCCTGCCAAAGGCTAGCAGTGTTCTTTAATCACTAGGTGAGCGCTGCATACTCCACAACAAAGCATACTGGCCATCAAGGGCTAACAGCTCTTGATGGCTGCCTTGCTCCACCACCTGACCATCATCAACCACCAAGATACGATCAGCATCAACAATGGTTGATAATCGATGGGCGATCACTATGGTGGTTTTATTAGATGATATGTTTGCCAAAGCTTTAAGAATGCTGCTTTCAGACTCTGAATCTAGCGCTGAGGTGGCTTCATCAAAGAGTAAAATAGAAGGATTTTTTAGCATCACACGGGCAATAGCGATACGCTGTTTTTCCCCACCAGAGACCTTTAGGCCACGTTCACCCACAATGGTTTGCACGCCTTCTGGAATAGATTCTACAAAAGTGCGTAAAGAAGCCATATCGATCGCATTCCAAATGTCTTCGTCGCTGGCGTCGGTGCAGCCATAAGCCACGTTATTCCAGATTGTGTCGTTAAATAACACCGTATCTTGGGGCACCACTCCTATGGCTTGCCTTAGACTTAGTTGTTGCACGTCTCTTACGTCTTGGCCATCAATCAAAATAGCGCCAGAGTTAATGTCGTAGAAACGAAAAAGTAGTCGCCCTATGGTAGATTTTCCAGAACCACTGGGCCCTACAATAGCCACTTTTTCACCAGGGGCCACACTAAAGCTGAGGTTTTTTAATATTTGGCGTTGTTTTTGATAACTAAAATCCACCGAATTAAATTCGATCGCTGCGTGCTCAACGTTTAAACTGCTAGCTTGAGGCTTATCTTGCACAGTGGATTGGCGCTTTAATAAACCAAACATGTTTTCTATATCAGACAAGGCTCTACGGATTTCACGGTAAATAAAACCCAAGGCATTAAGGGGCACAAACAGCTGTAATAGATACAGGTTAACCATCACCAAGTCACCAATAGTCATGGTACCTTGGGCCACGCCTTTAGCGGCCAGGTACATTAACGCAGTAACACCCAAACCAATGATTAACGCTTGCCCTGAGTTAAGTAGTGCTAAAGATAAACGATTGTCTACTCTTGCCTGCTCCCAAGCACTTAAATTGGCACTGTATTGTTTGGTTTCAAAGTTTTCGTTGTTAAAATACTTCACCGTCTCAAAGTTTAACAAGCTATCTACGGCGCGAGTGCTGGATTTGCTGTCCAAACGATTGGCTTCTTTTACAAAACGTGTGCGCCATTGGGTGGTTTTAATACTAAACACCACATAAACCACCACGCACACTAAAGTCACCGCTGAAAACCACACATCAAAAGCAAATAACAAAATGAGCATCACTACGATGAGCTCAATAATGGTGGGTAAAATGTTAAATACCATAAAGCGCATCATAAAGTTGATGCCGTTGGTGCCCCGGTCTATGTCACGGGATATACCACCTGTTTGGCGACCTAGGTGAAAATCAAGCTCTAGCTGATGTAAATGCGCAAACACTTCTAAGCCCACTTTACTCATGGCACTTTCAGTGACTCGGCTAAACACCGCGTCACGCAGCTCTCCTAAAAATACCGCACCAAAGCGCATACCGCCGTATAACAGGACAAACCCTAAGGGGATCACAAGTAGCTGCTCTGGGCTGTCGCCATCCAAGGCGTCAACAATATGCTTGAACACCCAAGGGATAACCAAGGCCACGCCTTTGGCACCCACTAACAAAGCCATCGCAATGATCACCCTAGCCTTATGAATCATAAGGTAGGGCCACAAGGATTTTAAAAGAACCATTAATTCAAGCTCTTTTAATTCCTTAACTTGATGCTCGCCGTAGCCTTGCTTAGCGCTACTTTTCAAGAGTCGATGTGCAAAATAGCTTCTATTTCTACCTGCACTCCTTTAGGAAGGGCAGCTACACCTACCGCCGCACGCGCGGGATAAGGTTGGGCGATATAAGTGGCCATAATTTCATTGATGGTGGGAAAATTAGATAAGTCTGTCATGGATATATTCAGCTTTACGGCATCGGCTAAAGTGCCACCACTAGCTAGTGCAACGGCTTTTAGATTTTCAAACACTTGTATTGCTTGGGCAGAAAAATCTTGGCTACACACTTCCATAGTGTCTGGGTCTAAAGGGATTTGACCAGAAATATAAACGGTGTTACCTACCTTAACCGCTTGAGAATAGGTACCAATAGCAGCGGGGGCTTTGTTGGTTGCAATAATAGTTTTAGCCATGAGAAAGACACCTTAAAAATTAAATTAAAAACACGCTGGATAATAGCAGCACTTAAACAAATAAACACGACAGATCGGCAATAGAATCTAGCACTAGATCTGCATCAGCTTCTAGCTGCGCTCTAGTGCTAGTGCCTGTAAGCACGCCTACATTGCAGCCAGAATTTGCACTTTTGCCCATATATAAGTCATGAGTATTATCACCCACTACCATTACTTGCTGCGGCCTTAAACCCGTGTGTTGGCAAAAGCCCAACACCATACCTGGCCCAGGCTTACTGCCAAAACCAGAATCATAACCGACTTTATAGTCAAACAAGTGCAAACACCCAACATGACCCAAAGTAGCTTGAATGCCTGCCTCGCTGTCCATGGTGGCTACACCCAATGCCAAACCCTTATTGGCTAATGCGTTTAAACACGGCACAAGGCCTTCAACTGCGACACTACTGCCATGAGTAGAGGCTGCAAACATGTTATTTAACAAGGTTTCTACTTCATTAATGGGTTTTTTGGCTAGCTGTGCCCACACCAAACTGATATCACGATTATTGCCGGCCGCTAAAATAGAGCCTCCCAATACACGCTTTGTGTCTAGGTCAAAGCCAGTGGCTTGCAACATGGATTGAGCTAAAGCATGGTCGCCATCAGCCACTGCTAGCACGGCGGCGCGAGCTCTTGGCACCCAAGTGTCATGAAAATTTAATAAGGTGCCGTCTTTATCAAACACGATACCTTTTATTTGGCTAAAATCCACTGACCGTTTGCTAATGCTCATTCAGGCTCCACCTCAGGGCTAGGTGTCGCGTTTTCTATTGCGCTTGGCTCATTATAACCGCGCCACCTACTAGATCTTAATTCACCTTCACGATTAAGCACTGGGTAAGCAATCGCTGTAAAATGCGAATGTAATCGCTTAACGTCACGCATTAGATCGGTAAATATCGAGTGTGATATCGGATTAGCTTTATCTGCTCGCATGGTGCGTTGTTGCTGGCCATCTAAAAAGGTTTGATGGCTAGTATTAAATTCATGTTTGGCTTGAATAAGGCCACGAGCACTGCCCACATCCTCGCTCATCATCACCTGAAACGACATCGGCATCACTTTAAAGATAGCCTGCATACTGGCATCCAAAGCCTCATTTTCGTATTCGGTAAAATCGATATGTAGGTTGTTTTTCTTTTTTAACAGCGAAGTCATACTGCGTTCTAAGGTATCACCAGCATGTTCTATATTGGTAATAAATAGCAATAAATCTTGGCAACGATAGCGTTCTTCTTCGCTAAGGTCTTGGCCACCTAGCTCGAGCAAATAAGCATTAATTTGCTGATGGAAATCATCAATAATGTCGTCGCTTTGGTGTATTTTTTTCTCTAGCGCATCGTATCTTTGGGTCATACCCAAGTGCACTTCACGCAGCATATCTTCTAGTAGCTCACCCATGGTGAGGGTGTCACGCACCACGTTGGCAAGTGCAGCAGAGGGCGCTGTGTCTTGCACGTCTTTAAGGTATTTTGGACTAGGTAAAGGCGCTAAGGTTTCTCGCGGCAAGCGAGTGTCTATCCAGCCTGCAAGTTTGCTCACAATCAACATCCCAAAGGCCGCTACGGTGACATTAAACAAACAATGCATCAATACCAGCTGCCAAGCTGGGTCAACACTGACAAAGTTAAGCACTATATGTACTTCACTCACCCATGGCGCAAACGCCATAGCGCCTATCGTGCGCAATATTAAATTACCTAAAGGAGCCACTCGTTTAGCGTTGCTAGATTTACGAGACAAATACACAGGAATAAAAGCACTGCCAATATTCACACCTAATATCAGCAATAAGCCAGGCTCTACACCAATCACACCAGCCCCTACAAGGCCCGCCAATAGCAGCACCATAACTAGGCTTGAATGTAATAAAAAAGTAAGCAAAGCGGCAAATAGCATCGCCAACCAAGGCTCTTCTATAAGGCTACGCAGCATGTCACTAAACAACTGTGAGCCTTGCAGTGGCACCGCTTGTTGTCGCAATAAGCCCAAAGCAAGTAGCATAAGACCCAAACCCATAAGTGCTTCACCTATGCCATGTTGACGCTTATCTTTGGCACGTAACTCCATAAATACACCAATAGCGATAAGCATTGGGCTTAGGGCACTAAGGTCAAAAGAAAGCACTAGTGCAACGATCGTGGTGCCCACATCAGCGCCTAATAAAAGGGCTAATCCGGCTTCACCTTGAATACCTAAAGACGCAGCCAGCAAGGCAGAAGCCGTGCTACTTTGAAGAATAAGTGTGAGTACCATGCCCAGGCCTAAGGCAGACCATACACCGGCAAAGCGGTCTCGGATAAGGTAGGCTAAACGCCCACCAAAGGCTCTTTTCATACCCTGTTGCACCCGTTTTAAGCCCCAAATAAGCAAGGCTACCCCGCCTGCTAAACCAATGAGCAGCTCAGTAATACTGGTGTCTGATACGGGGTCGATATGCGCCTCTGAATAAGGTAACTATTGTGTCGGGTTGGCTTGCATAACGCGGGGTCTAAATGCCAAACTGCAAGCTATAATATAGAGTAACACAAGAACATAAAAATACTAATAATGAGGCCTATATAGTGATGAAAAATAAAGTGATTTTACTCATTCTTGACGGTTTAGGTTATTCCTATGCACGCAAACTTATGGGTAACTTAGAAGGCTGGGTAGATTCTGGTGAAGCGCACTTATGGAAAGGCCAATCGGTGCTGCCCTCGGTGTCTGGCCCATGTTATGCCAGCATCCATACCGGACTCACACCACAAGAGCATGGTGTCAACAGTAACTACCACCAAGGCAAGCTAGAAGATGCCGACATTTTTAGCGCTGTAAAGGCAGTAGGCGGCACCACAGCAGCCGTGGCTCATTCGTTTTTTTCAGACTACTTCCAAGCCAGCCCTTTTAACCATTTACGCGACATGGAAGTAGATGACATCAACCGCCCCATTCAGCATGGGCGGTTTTACACTATGGCAGGAGAAAACAAAGCGCAACCGGCCACACCATCAGACATCGATCTTTTTTGGCAAATGAGCTTACTCATTCAGCGCCACCAGCCAGATTACTTTTTATTCCACTCAAGTACCCTAGACAGCCTAGGCCATCACTATGGTTTTGACTCTATTGAAATAGACAAAAATTGTTACACCATTGACGCTGCCCTTGGCGATTTTATACCGCGCTGGCAGCAACAAGGTTATGACGTGATAGTGACTGCAGACCATGGTCAAAGTGCACGCGGGCACCACGGCGGCACCGAAGCCATCATGCGAGATATTCCCATATATTACTTCGCAAACCCCAACCACCCCATTCAAGGGCCATCATCACATCATGTGATTGCTCAAACCGCCCTTGCACCTAGCATATTGCAACGTATGGGCATCCCCATTCCTGAGTCGATGCAAGTGACGCCTGTGTGGAAATAAATCCCACCTAGCAGCTAAATAACAATAAGGCATACCATGGTGCACATACGCCACTTATTTGGCTTTAAAGCGCTTCATAAAATTAACATCTATATAGTTTTTCAAGCGCCAAACCCAACGTCCATGTAGGGCAATGTTCATATTAAACAACCCTAGGTTAACGCCGTAGCTTGCGATGGCGCTTTGGTCTGCACAGGATATTAAATATAAGTTATTGCGCCTTGGCCAATAGGCTTGCAAAGTGGTTAAGCTATTTGGAGACGAGCCACTTTCGCTGCCTTTGGCACTGACTAAAATATTATAGGCTAGCGCTTTACCCGCTCGAATCGCATGCACCCCAGAGCGCTGCAAAGGTGTGCTGGGCCTACTACAAATATCCCCAGCAGCAAATACATTAGGGTGAGAAACGCTGCGCTGAAACTCATCCACCAGCACAAACCCATCAGCATCCAAAGCCAATTCAGACGCCCCAAAATATAGTGCTGGTTTTGCAGTGCTTACACGTAAGTGGAAGTTTTGAGGGCCAGGTTGAGCTACACTAGCAGGCATGGGTTGTGAAAAATCTATGTACTCATGCACCAAGGTAATGTGGGCTTTTTTTAGCTGGCGCATTATCAAATGGCGCACCTTGCTATTAAAGCCACTCATCACACCATTTGGGCCTGCATAAATAATAATCTGATGATCCAGCTTGGCCTGATAAGGCATCACGTGTCGCGCAGCAAGGGCAATTTCTACAGCACCAGCGCCGCCACCGGCTATGGTAAGCGTGGCAGGAAGTTTAGGGTTTAGTTGCTGCTGCCACGTTTGCCAGGATTGTGTGAAGGCATCAAAAGGCTTCACCGCAACCCATGTGTTAGGCACTGCAATATCACCAACTAAGTTGGGCTGGCTACCGATGGCAAGAGACAAAAGATCATAATCAAGGGCGCTTTCGTCATGCAAAACCAGCTGCTGTTGTTGCGCATTTAATTGCTTAAGTTTGCCAAGAATGAACCTCACTCCTGCCCTTAAACACAGATCTTGCAGGTCTATCTGACAAGTTTCCAGCATATAGGTGTTGTTGATCCAGCCAGGCAACATGCCAGAATAGGCTTGTTTTTTAGTGGGTGATATCAGGCTGATTTTTAAATCAGGACAAGGCTTAATTATAAGCTGTTCAAGCATGATCACATGGGCGTGCCCGCCGCCTACTAGCGCTAAATGCTTCATAAAGCTTGCAGCTCACAGTCAAACTGCTCTGTAGTCACACTGGCTTGGGCTCTAGCACTATATCTAGCGCCGCTGACTGTGTGTTGATTAATCAGCTCATTAAGCTTGTGCATCACTTCATCAT
>JAIBDW010000122.1 GCA_024686035.1 Oceanospirillaceae bacterium | reverse complement strand
TTTTTTTGCCAGCAACCCCCATCATTAACTAGGCCAATTGGCCTTAACTGGGCTAATCGAAATGGCCCATTTGGTTCTAAGGTGTTACCTCATTTTTTAGTATGATTTACCCATGACCTAAGAAGTCTAAAATTTTCTATTTATTTAATTTACTGTCAACCTAATTAGGGTGTAACCATTATGAAAATGACTACAGAAGAAGCATTTGTAAAAACATTACAAATGCATGGTATTGAGCACGCATTTGGTATTATTGGATCAGCCATGATGCCTGTGTCTGACCTTTTTGAAAAAGCTGGAATTAGCTTTTGGGATTGTGCCCATGAAGGCTCTGGCGGCATGATGGCAGACGGTTACACTCGTGCCACTGGCAAAATGAGCATGATGATTGCTCAAAATGGCCCAGGCATCACCAACTTTGTAACACCCGTTAAAACAGCTTACTGGAACCACACGCCTCTATTATTGGTAACGCCTCAAGCGGCTAACAAAACCATTGGCCAAGGTGGTTTTCAAGAAGTAGAGCAAATGGCTTTGTTTAAAGACATGGTTTGTTATCAAGAAGAAGTGCGTGACCCAACGCGTGTCGCTGAAGTGCTAGATCGTGTTATTGCTAATGCCCACCGTTTTTCTGCCCCAGCTCAAATCAATATTCCACGTGACATGTTCACACAGATTGTAGACATCAACTTGCCGACAATGATCGACTTTGAATTGCCTTCAGGCGGTGAAATGGCTGTCGCAGAAGCAGCAAAACTTTTGTCTGCTGCTAAGTCGCCTGTCATTCTAAACGGCGCCGGTGTGGTATTGGCTGCCGGTGGTATTGACGCATCAATGGCATTGGCTGAGCTTTTAGATGCGCCAGTGTGTTGTGGGTATCAACATAATGACGCCTTCCCAGGTTCACACCCATTATTTGCAGGCCCACTAGGCTACAACGGCTCTAAGGCAGGCATGCAGTTGATTGCGCAAGCAGACGTAGTATTGGCTTTGGGCACACGCCTAAATCCATTTTCTACCTTGCCTGGCTACGGCATTGATTACTGGCCAAAAAATGCCAAAATCATTCAAGTAGACCTTAAGCCAGAGCGCATCGGTCTAACTAAGGCAGTGACTGTAGGTATCGTAGGCGATGCGGCTAAAGTAGCTAATGGCATTATCTCTCAACTTTCCGCAACAGCTGGCGACACTGATCGTGCTGCACGTAAAGCGCGCATTGCCTCTACTAAAGCGGCTTGGGATGTAGAACTAGAAGCCATGACTCACGAAGAAGACGATCCAGGTACGACTTGGAACGAACGTGCTCGTGAAGCTAAGCCAGATTGGTTGAGCCCACGTATGGTTTGGCGTGCAATTGCATCTGTTATGCCTAAAGAAGCGATCATCTCTTCAGACATAGGCAACAACTGTGCCATTGGTAATGCTTATCCTACTTTTGAGGAAGGTCGTAAGTATTTGGCTCCGGGTTTGTTTGGCCCGTGTGGCTACGGACTACCTGCCGTAGTAGGCGCCAAGATTGGTTGCCCAGACACGCCAGTCATTGGTTTCTCTGGCGACGGTGCATTTGGTATTGCAGTCACCGAGCTTACCGCCATTGGCCGTGACGAGTGGCCAGCCATCACTATGGTCGTGCTACGTAACTACCAGTGGGGCGCAGAGAAGCGTAACTCTACCTTATGGTTTGACGACAACTTCGTCGGCACAGAGCTTGATGAAAACGTAAACTATGCAGGCATTGCTCAAGCCTGTGGCCTTAAAGGCGTGCAAGCTCGCACTATGGATGAAGTAAGCGATGCGCTTAGCCAAGCGTTGGTAGATCAAGCAGCGGGCAAGACCACGCTCATTGAAATTCTAATCAACCAAGAGCTAGGCGACCCGTTCCGTCGTGACGCTATGAAGAACCCAGTGCAAGTGGCTGGTATTAGCAAAGACGACATGCGTCCACAAAAAGGCGCTTAATCTCCTGGATTGAAGCCTTAAGGCCCCTATAACAACTGATGTTGTCATAGGGGCTTTTTTTTGCCCCACCTAAGTCAATGCAGCGACCAATATACATAAATCCTGTTTCAGGTATAATACAGCGCAAATCCCCACCCACTTTTAGATCAAACACCATGACTGCTATTCGTACCCGCATTGCACCATCACCCACCGGCGACCCACATTTAGGCACTGCCTACATTGCTTTATTTAACCTAGCCTTTGCAAAGCAACTTGGTGGCGAATTTATACTGCGCATCGAAGACACAGACCAAGAACGCAGCACCCCAGAGTCTGAAAAAGCCATTTTAGACTCACTGCGCTGGTTGGGTATTAAATGGAGCGAAGGCCCAGACGTAGGCGGCCCCCATGGCCCATATCGCCAAAGTGAAAGGGGCAGTATCTATAAAGACTATGCCCAACAGCTAGTAGATAATGGACACGCATTTTACTGCTTTGCAACCACACAAGAGCTCAACGAGCTGCGTCTTCACCAAACGCAAAACAAACTTCCCATAGGCTATGATGGCCGTGGTTTGTCTTTGTCGCCCACTCAAGTGCAGCAAAATCTAGATGCAGGTATGCCTTATGTAGTGCGTATGAAAGTGCCAAGAGAGGGCGTGTGTGTATTCCAAGATATGCTGCGCGGCAGCATAGAAATAGAGTGGAGCCAAGTAGACATGCAAGTGCTGCTTAAAGCAGACGGCATGCCCACATACCATTTAGCCAACGTGGTGGATGACCACCTAATGGACATCACCCATGTATTGCGTGGCGAAGAGTGGATCAACTCCGCGCCTAAGCACCAGCTGCTTTACAACTACTTTGGCTGGGATATGCCACAGCTATGTCATCTGCCACTATTGCGTAACCCAGACAAAAGTAAATTGTCTAAACGCAAAAACCCTACCAGCATTATGTATTACCAGCGCATGGGGTATCTACCAGAAGCACTGCTTAATTACCTAGGCCGCATGGGCTGGTCTATGCCTGATGAACGCGAGAAGTTTAGCCTTGAAGAAATGATTGCAGACTTTGATGTAAACCGAGTGTCTTTGGGTGGGCCTATTTTTGACCAAGAAAAACTTTCTTGGCTTAATGGCTTGTGGATACGCGAAGACCTATCTGATGCGCAATTTATGCAACGCATGCAAACCTGGGCGATTAATAATGACTTCTTAGCCCCCATCGTGCCGCTGATAAAGCCTCGTGTAGACACCTTTAGTGATGTGTTGCCATTGGCTGGGTTTTTCCTTAGCGGCATGCTCAAGCTCACACCAGAAGACCTAACCAATAAAAAGCTAGAGCCTGAACAAATGCGCAAAGTGTTGCAATTTACCTTGTGGCGTTTGGAAGCCCTACGCCATTGGCAAAAAGATGACATATTTGCCATTTGCAAAGGCATGGCACAAACCTTAGAAATCAAGCCTAAAGACGTGTTTGCGACCTTATTTGTAGTGATCACAGGCTCTGCTAACTCTGTGTCTGTATTTGACGCCATGGAAATACTAGGCCCAGACATGACAAGGGCACGCATTCGACACGCAGTGGAGCTGCTGGGTGGCTTATCTAAGAAAGAAGCCAAGCGGTGGGACAAAGAATACCAAGCCCTATAGAGCCTAAAAGCCAGATGAACGGAAGTGATTGATTAAAAACAGCCTTTTTCTGCACAAACCTGGAATAACGGGTGGAAAGGGGTGAAAAGGGGCTTGCAATCCTACCTCATATGCCTATAATACGGCCCCATCAAGTGACAACAGTTGTATCCCAACCCACTTGATACCCCGTGTGGGGCCTTAGCTCAGCTGGGAGAGCGCAACACTGGCAGTGTTGAGGTCAGCGGTTCGATCCCGCTAGGCTCCACCAATTAATTGTTATAAAAAAGCCAGCTTAAACTTAAACGTTTAGCTGGCTTTTTTGTGTCTGGGGCTTAAGGTAAAAACAGTGGTCATCATGAATCAATACCCTCACGCATACCAGCAGCCAGTGGGTAGCACACCAAGTAAAATGGTGAGGTGTATAAGTGTTGCACGTGTCGCCAGCCCCCTTTGGGGGCTCCAAAGGCATGGGTGCACTGGTGCCACATCTGGTCTAACTGATCTGAAGTGATGGTGGAAAGGGCATATATGCCTAGCTCAAATTGATGCAATGCCCAATGCCAAGGCCCATAA
>JAIBDW010000035.1 GCA_024686035.1 Oceanospirillaceae bacterium | reverse complement strand
GTTTACTAGAGGTAGTAAAAGCACCCTTCAATTACCAAAGCGCCCTAAAGAAATACGCCCTTGCACCCATGCCACAAGAGGTTGTTGCGCATACGTTTTGTGGCACTTAGTTGTGCTTTGCTAATGATCAATATGAAATAAATGTTTGACCAATTATTGAGATATCTCAACACGGTCCCTTTCAGATTCATCGATTGATGAAGCTGCTTAGGGTTTTTTTGCTTTCAGGCGTCTATTTTACCCAGCGCCAGCTTTCCCAACCTTCCATGACGCCCATTCCTTCATGGTTTAGGTATTGGTTTACATAACGCCGCGCTAAACCGCGCGTTTCTTCGCGTCGGCTTTGAGCGCCTTGTTAGCCTTGCGATGCTTACGATTAACAAAGTACAACCGTACATCACTGAATTTTGTAAAGGCCCGACCTAAGACAACATACATAAACCAGTTATAGTACTTAGCTTCAATAACTTCTTTGCAGTCGTCACCATAACTCTCTTTTCGCCATTCTTCGATATCGTGAACCTCTATATCGACACACCTTAGATTTCCTTCAAATGCCCTTTCTAGCAAGTATTCTTCTAATGAATCTTTGGATTCTAAGCATTCTTTTGAGAGGGAAAACTTTCTGAATTTTCGTATTTCATAGTCGCGAGGGTAAACGGCAATTGTCTCCTCTTTCCCATCCTCTGTTTTGATTTCAACGATATATTTAACTTCTGATCCATAGCACTTATTTTTATACGTTGATCGCATTGGATGTATCAGCGCTGTCATGTGATTATTGAAAAAATCACCAATTGGATCCCAGCGTTTAATCCATTCACCAACTGTATATTTACCATTCGACGTAGCCAGAACAAGATTTGACTTAACTTTTTTAGAGTCGAGAAGGTTGTCAAGCCTTATTCTTTTCATACTTACGCTATAGAAATCAACGGGATCGTATTGATTTGAGTAGACTTCATATGGCTTTAGAATTTTCGGCTCATGCTCAAAATTCTCTAGTTCGATATAATAATTACGACCTACGAGTAAAAACACCTTAAATATGACAACAGGTCTATCTTTAACGTTCTCTAAAGTAATGCTACCAACATATTTATCCTGACAGTATGAACTGGAATGGATTGAATACTGACCACGAACATATATTCCAGATTTCCTCCAGTAATTACGAACAATGAAGGTTAATGCTGTTAATGACACTATTAGTGCAATTAGAGAAATTATGACTTCCAATTTCAAAAAACATCTCCGATTCTTGTTTAGAGGCTAACGCCTTTGGAAGGGGCAAATTGTGGCGAAGCCACGCTTTAATTTGTCCCGCTTGCCAAACTTGTTAAGCCTATATGACATTATTCATATCCACGGGATAGTCCGCTGCACGAAGTTCCTTGGCTAATTCGATTTGCCAATTGCTGGAATCCATTGACGTATAAACGATACCGGAAATATCATTCGGTGTTTCAAATTTGCCTTTTACAAGTGGGCAAACCTTTGAACGGCCAAGCTTACCTATTAAGAAGCCATGTTCAAAAACAACATTCTGGCGAGCGCGGCCTGACAGCTCGGGAGGCTCAATACTTTTACCACCCACATCACAGGGCGTGTAAATTACGACACCGAAACCCACGTCCGAATAGGCTTCTATTTTTTCGATAATTGTCTTACTCCCGCTAGCCTGTTCATGCAGGATTATTGGTTCGAAACCAATTTTTTCGATAAAGCGGGCTACTTCAAGTTTGGCCGAGTCGTCATGGCCGTGAACAATAAATATTTTGCTTCTATCGATTTTTCTAGTTGCGGCAGGCTTAGAAGCTTGCTGAGGAGCAGAGCCTGATTCTGGAATTAACTCCAGACGCACGACCATAGATTCTAAGCGGTATAGTTTTTCTTCAATTTCTTTGTGAAAATCAGATATCTTTTCACCTAAATGCTTCATACCTAAAGACATGACCATGCTGCCAGCCCACCGGTCATACTCCTCGCTAAGCTCTTCGCTAGTGAAAAGCCTTTTCAGTAATTCGATATTAAAGTCGTTCCACTTCCCATAATCTCTTTTAGCGGCATCCAGTTCTTGGGGGCTATTGATCTGGATTTCTCTGATCTCACCCCCCTTAGCTAACCTTTCGGTAATTTTCTGCTCCGCCTCATCGCGAGAAGCAGCAAGCTCAAGTTTTGTTTTAGGCTCGGGTGGAGGCGATTTTCTTCTTGCCATTTAAAACTCCAATTTTCGGTAAGGGCTTAACAGTCCATTTATGAGGCCAACTGGCCTCATAATAAATATTAGAGAGCCACCCTCTTATTCTTTTCTTATATAAATATTAATTTACAAGTACATGAAAGTATAGCAGTTGTTCTAACTTTTACTTGCCTGATTATAAAAAAAGAGCGGTTTAGGCTCTCTATTTAGAAAATAGAGCTATGCTGTATATAGCCAGCTTTCGGACTATGTTAATGCCTACCTCACCTTTTTTACAATCGATACGAGAGCCCTTCATCATTTTGCTTTTCGGTTTTGCAATTGGAAAAAAGCCCTAACAACTTATCAACATTCTGTTGTGTGACACCTGAGGTGGTTTTAAACAGCCCTACACCTCCAGCATAAATGTCACGGGTCCATCATTAGTGAGGCTCACCTGCATATCAGCGCCAAATTGGCCTGTAGCCACGGTGATGTGTTGTTTGGCTTGGGCCACAAAATAATCATACATTTGCTCACCCAAGGCCGGGGTAGCACCATTAGAAAACCCAGGCCTTAGGCCTTTTTTGGTGTCTGCCACCAAAGTGAACTGGCTTACTATGAGTAACTGCCCGTTTGTTTGCTGTACGTTGTGGTTCATTTTGCCATTTTCGTCGCCAAAAAAGCGATAGTGCAGCACTTTATGCAGCAGTTGGTCTGCTTTGGCATGGTCATCGGCTTTGTCCACACCCAAAAGCAGCATAATGCCATGGTCTATCTGGCCTATGCATTGGCCATCTACGTCTACTTTGGCTTGGGTGACTCGTTGCATTAACGCTTTCATTGGTTTGGTTTCACTTTTTTAAATCAAGCCCGTGGTTTCTGCTATAGCCATTAATGCTTGGGCTAGACCAGCCTTCTAGGGTTTGCGGCCTTGGTTGATATATTTCCACTTTTAAAGGGTAGCATTTAGACGTGTCGCTAGAGTGCTCGCTGCTGCAGTCTCCACCTGGGCAGGCTGATAAAGCGCCCACCAAATCGATTTCTGCAAACATGGCCAAATGATCGCCCGGGCGCACTGGGCTGGCTTTCATAAAATATTGATGGGTGTCATGGCTGAAACCTGTGCACATAAATACATTTAACACATCGTGCACCATAGGCTCCACGTCCTCTAGCGACCCTTGGGTGTGCGCTAGCAGGGCCCGTGTAAGGTTGGAGTGGCAGCAGTGGTGATATTCATCTTGCCCTAACGCCTCATTGGTATAAGGGTCACAGCGGGTACCAATTACGTCATGCACACTGCCGCCAAAGCTGTCCCAGCCATACCAATCTAGGGTGTCATCTATTACTGTGGCCATGGGTCTTAGATAAGGCAGGTTGCTCCATAACCTGTCTCCTGTGCTCACATGAGTGCCATGTAGCGCGCGTGTTTTGCCACTAAAAAAACGTTCGTTTAAGTTGTCTTTGTGCCATAGGTTTAGATCACCCACTTGGGGGCCTTCCACACTTACAATACGAAACACATGCCCCTTTGGCACCACAAAGCTACGTGCATCTCTAGCGGGTATCGTCACACTATCCACAAGCTTCATGCCTTGTTGCAAGTGGCTATAAAAGGCCTTGTCGTATGCTGGTAACGTGTCGTTGGGGTAGCACACCACTGGGGCGATATCCAAGCGTTGCTGGGCATCTGAAGGCTTTGCATATTGGGGCTTGTTTTTCATATTAAATTATATCCATCCCAGTGCTTTGCTATTGCCTGCAATAATCATTAGGCAGGTCACCACGTGTAATACCACCCAAAAGGTTCTAAACCCTAAGGCTTTTTTTACGTCTGTTTGGGCTATAGGTAAAAACTCTGGTTTATCATCATCATTTAGGCCAATGGGCATGCCCACTGTTCTTGCCCATACTTTTAAATATCGTCGTTGACCGCTCATAATAGTGCTTCTGTTTAGTGTTGTGTGCTATTTTTAACTTAAGCTAATCTTAAGTTTTTATTTGGCTTCTATAGCAAGTTTACATGGGAGGCGTGGCACATGAAAGAGCCTCAAGTTGCGCTATATAACTATCATTTAAGCTTTTATTAGATTATACTTATATAAGAGCCAATTACAGGGGATAAAGCAATGACAAACAAAGAAACCACAGCAAAGAAGTCAAAGTTACGTGGGTTTTTCAGTTACGTCCAGAGCGTGATTGGCATGTTCGTAGGCATTCAATCTAATGAGAAGCGTGAAGAAGACTTTAAAGAGGGCTTAGAGCGCATGATATACGCTGGTTTAGGCACCTTAGTGTTGTTTGTTATTGTGGTGGTGGTAGCGGTTAAGACGGCTTTACCAGGCTAATTAAAACCTTGTCACAGGCTTAGTTTTACCAATATTTTGCCGCGTGGGTAGTGGCCTTCATAAGGGCATCTACAATACCTGGCTCTTGTTGTGAATGGCCTGCATCTTGCACCATATGTAGTTGACATTTATCAATGAGTTCGTGCACTTCAAAGGCCTGCTCTGACGGGCAAATCATGTCATAGCGGCCATGCACTATAATGGCCGGTAAGTGGCTGATTTTATGCATATTGTCTAGCAATTGATTAGGCTCAAAAAAGCACTGATTAACAAAATAATGGCTCTCTATAGAAGCTAAAGCTAAGGCATCATGCCCATCTACACTAGTGGCCTGTTTTGGTGCAGCACTTAAACTGGCTAAGTTAATGAGGTTGGCTATGCTAGATTCCCAGCCCGCCCATGCTTTTGCGGCGCCAAAGCGTTTTAGTTCATCTGCTGCGCACAATAATTTATAGTATTCACTCACCATTTGCCCACTGTTTTGTGCGTTAGTGTTTAGCAAAGGTGCATCAAAGGTTTTCCAATAATCAGGGAACATACGGCTTGCGCCTCCCGCTTCAAAAATCCAATCAATGTCTTTTTGGCGGCCTAAAAAAATGCCCCGCAGTATCAGCCCTTGCACCCGATCCGGATGTGCCTGAGCATAAGCCAAAGCCAATGTAGCGCCCCAAGAGCCACCAAATAAAATCCATTCACAAATCCCAAGCTCCATGCGCAGCGCTTCAAAGTCATCAATCAAGTCTGCCGTGGTATTGCCTTCTATGCCGGCATGGGGCACAGAGCGTCCCGCGCCTCGCTGGTCCATTAAAATAATATGGTAGTGGTTGGGGTCAAAAAACTGAGGTGAAAAAACGCTGCACCCACCACCTGGGCCGCCGTGCATCACCGCTACTGGCACGCCTTCTGGGTTACCATATAGGCCAACATACAGACTATGACCGTGAGTTACAGATAAGAAAAACTCTCTATAGGGCTTCAGCGCTGGGTATAGCGGTTGCATTGTATGACCTCAAAATGTGGCAATAATGCAAATTTACACTTTTCTTGTAAAAAAACCAAGTTAAAGTGATACATGGATGTTGTGAATATATGGCTTTATTATGCTATTTATCGACCATGCATTCACTCCATGGCGACAATAAATACGCCTAGGCCGCACCCAAACAACCTAGCACCCTATAAACGTATTATTCTGCACAATATAAGCCTACAATAGTGCTACATGAGAGGTTCTGCTTGGTGCACAGGCAGTTAAATGGGAAGCGTGGACAAGATTACGGCAAACCGGTCTTGAGCCAACACTGCCCCCGCAACGGTAAATCCTTAGGGGATTCAGTCCGATACCAGCCTCTTTATATAATCAAAAAACTAGTGTGTTTAGTTATTTACACTAGGTTTAACAACAATCGTACGGTGGGTGCGATGGGTATCATTTATGCTTACATTAAATTTTCCTTTTACCGCAGTGGTTGGCCAAGCTCCCGTTAAGCTGGCTCTCACCCTTTTGGCTGTAGATCCTGCTATTGGTGGGGTGTTGGTTAGTGGCCCTCGTGGCAGCGCCAAATCTACCTTGGCTCGAAGCTTATCCGACCTACACATTACCAACCTTAATCGCATGGTTACACTGCCCCTTGGCGCCAGCGAAGAAATGGTCACAGGCACCATAGACTTACAAAAAGTGCTGGGTGAACAACAAGTGAATTTTGCGCCAGGTTTGTTAAGTAAAGCGCATAAAGGCCTGCTCTACGTAGATGAAGTGAATCTCTTGCCTGATGCTTTAGTAGACTTACTTTTAGATGCCGCAGCCAGTGGCATCAACCACATAGAGCGCGACGGAATAAGCCACCAGCATGAAGCTAAGTTCACCCTCATGGGCACCATGAATCCTGATGAAGGCGAGCTACGCCCGCAGTTATTAGATCGTTTTGGGTTTGGTGTGGCGCTAGAAAACTCATACACCGCCTTAGAGCGAGTAGAAATAGTGCGCCGTAGGCAAGAATTTGATGCAAATCCTAGCGCTTTTTTAGCCATCTATGAGCCCCAACAACTGGCTTTGCGGGCCCACATTGAAGACGCTCAAAGTCATCTGCCATTAGTGACTGCCTGTGATGTAATGCGCCTTGAAATAGCCAAGCGTTGTGTAGATGCTGCAGTGGATGGTGTGCGAGGCGATTTGGTTTGGCTTCGCGCAGCCCTTGCTCATGCAGCGTTGCAACAACGAGATACGCTAAGTATAGAAGATATTGATGCGGTACAAGAGCTGGTATTAATGCATCGTCGAAACGAAACGAACAGCCCCAGTGCTCCCAAGTCACCCCATCAACCACCGCCAAGCCCACCTCCTTTTGAGCGCCCATCTGATAGCAAGCCTCAGGCACAAGAAGACTTTGGGCAAATGCCTCCCACTACACAAACTACTGGCAAGCTTGTTCATGTGGAGCAAGATAAAGCCAACCCTGTGGCTAAGTTGTCAGCTAGCACAGCTGATTTTATGGCAAGTAGTAAGGGCATACATGGCCAAGGTAAAGGCGTAGCCACTAGGCAAAAGTCTAAGCGTATTAATTGGTTTGCCAGCTTTATCGCAGGTCGCTATAGCCTAGAGACTATGGGAGTTAAGGGAAACAACAAAGGCACAGCCATCGATTTGCGTTATCGCAACAAACGCGGCGCCGACCCTGTCATGCATTTAGTGCTACTGGACACCTCAGCATCCACCCTAAATGGCGATGGCCAAAGCCAAGCAAAAGGTTTGGTTGCAGGCATTGCACATCAAGCTTACTTGGCCCGCCAGCAGCTGGTATTGCTAGGCTTTGGTAATGACAAAGTATCCACGCTTTATAGCCAAGGCCGTGCCCCTAAAGCCATGGCACCGTTACTCAACACCTTGGGGGCAGGTGGTGGCACGCCACTAAAACAGGCCCTCCAGCAGGCAAGCACCTTTGCCACACGCCTAATAAGACGCAATCCAGCCATGCAAATTATCAATACCATCATTACCGATGGCCGTGTGCAACAAGATCTAGCGGGGCTTAAATTACAGGGCAAAACGGTGCTTGTGGATATAGAACAAGGCCCCATAAAACGTGGCCGTGGCCAACAAATTGCAGATTCTTTAAACGCAAAATATTTAACCTTATCTGAAGCGAGGCTTGTCTAATGAGCAAAACCCATGAAGAACGTATGACGGCCAAAAAAGCCGTAATTGATGCCCGTATTGCCAAAGCGACCGAAGAACGAGGTGTGACCATTTTGTTACGCGGCAACGGCAAAGGTAAAAGCAGCTCTGCCTTTGGCACTATGATGCGAAGCTTGGGCCACGGTAAAAAAGCCGCCGTGGTGCAGTTTGTTAAAGGCCGTGTAGAAACGGGTGAATATAAGTTTTTTAAAGACTACCCAGGACTAGACTGGCACGTAATGGGTCATGGTTTTACGTGGGAAACTCAAGATAAGTCTAATGACATCGCTGCTGCAGAAAAAGCTTGGGAGGTCACCAAAGGCCTATTACAAGACCCTAGTATCGACATGTTGGTGCTTGACGAAATGGCCTATGTGTTTAAATACAACTACCTGCCTTTAGAGCCTGTATTAGAAGCCCTAGCCAAGCGCCCACATCACCAAACTGTGATGATCACAGGGCGCGTGATGCCAGAAGCATTGGTTGAGTATGCTGACACTATAAGCACGGTAAAAGATGACGGCCATGCGTTTCGTATAGGCGTTAAAGCTCAAGCTGGTATTGAATATTAATGACACTGCTCACTGCTAAATCTGCTGCCACGCCAGCCACACCATTGGTGGCACATTGCCCTGCATTATTTTTAGCAGCGCCTGCCTCTGGCCAAGGTAAAACCACCATTACTGCCGCTTTGGCTCGTTACCACAAAGACCTTGGCCGCAATGTACGCGTGTTTAAAATGGGGCCTGATTACCTAGACCCACAGATTTTAGAACAAGCCTCTGGCCAGCCTGTTACTCAGCTAGATTTGTGGATGGCAGGCACAGAATATTGCCGCCACCAGTTTTATTTGGCCGCCCAAACTGCTGATCTTATTTTAGTAGAAGGTGCCATGGGGCTGTTTGACGGCGAACCGTCCAGCGCCGACCTTGCCTCTACCTTCAAGATACCTGTGGCTTTGGTAATGGATGTAAAAGGTATGGCCCAAACTGCCGCTGCAGTGGCGCTAGGTTTGGCTAATTTTAGAGACGATGTTGAATTTTACGGACTAGTTGCCAACAATTGCGGCACCCAGCGCCATGCGCAGCTGATACATGACGCCCTTGATGGACGCATGCCTTTATTAGCCAATTTGGCACGCGACCCACAAGTGTCGTTACCCGAGCGCCACTTAGGCTTGGTGCAAGCCCACGAAGTGCGTGAAGAGCTAGAGCAGCGCTTTAACTTAGGCAAAGTGTGGCTTGGCCACCAAGCCATTTGTGATTTACCCCCTGCTGTTGCCTTTGAAAGCCAAGACATTGCTCCTCCTGCCAAGCTTTTAGCGGGCACCCACATTGGCATTGCTCGTGATGCGGCATTTAGCTTTATTTATAGCGCCAACACGCGTTTGTTAGAAGCCATGGGAGCACAGATTACCTATTTTTCACCCCTTAGTGATACGCACTTACCACCTGTAGATGCCTTATGGTTTGCCGGCGGGTATCCAGAGCTACATGCTAAAAAGTTATCTGAAAATAGCAGTATGTTAAAAGACATTCGCCAATTTAATGCCCAAAATAAGCCCATATTGGCTGAATGCGGTGGGTTTTTATATTGTTTAGAAGACTTAACCGACCTGAATGAAGTCACCCACACTATGGCCGGGATTTTAGCCGGCCAAGGCACTATGCGTGGCAAACGTGGCTGCCAAGGTATGCAAGCGGCTATGTTGCCAGAGGGCGAAGTGCGTGCCCATGCCCACCATCGTTCACGTAGCCAAAACACCCCAGAGCCTATTGCCCATGGCAAACGCCAGCGCCACCCAGCACCTGGTGAGGCCATTTATCGCCAACAAGGCTTAACCGCCAGTTATTTACACTTGTTTTTCCCTTCTAATCCAGAAGCGATCGCCAAACTATTTACTAAGCAGACACAAGGTTAATGTAAGTTATGTGGCCTGAATCCAGCGAACAAAAACAACCTTTGCGCACCGGTTTAACCACCGGCACTTGTGCTACGGCGTGTTGTTTGGCTGTGGGCCATTTACTGCTTGGCAACGTAACTAAAACTAGCGTTAGCGTAACCTTACCCGATAAAAGACCCAATGCTACCCGTGCCAAAGATGCGGATAGAAAAGCCAGCAAACAAGTCGATTTGCACCTAAGTGCCGTGGAAATGCGCGGCGCCAAAAGCGCCTATGCACAAACCACTAAAGACGCAGGAGATGACCCAGATGCCACCCATGGGGCTACTATTTGGGTGTGGGTGCATTTAGTTGATACACCAGGCATTGTTTTTAAGGCAGGCAAAGGGGTGGGCACAGTCACAAGGTCTGGCTTGGTAATAGACGTAGGTGAAGCCGCCATAAACCCTGTGCCCAGAAAAATGATGAGCGAACACCTCACTCGCCTTAGCACGTTTTACCAATACTCAGGCGGCTTTGAAGTGACCGTGGGCGTGATCAATGGTGAGGAAATCGCCAAAAAAACCATGAATGGCCGCTTAGGCATTTTAGGCGGGCTATCTATTTTGGGTACCACTGGCATAGTGCGTCCATACTCTTGTGCGGCATGGATTGCCTCCATTCACCAAGGCCTAGATGTCGCAGCAGCAAACGACTACTCACATATAGCCGCTTCTACCGGCAATGCCAGTGAAGCTTTTATCAGTGAGCATTATGGCCTTAACGACATGCAGCTGATTGAGATGGGAGACTTTGCAGGTGCAGTGCTTAAGCACCTTAAAAAGGCCCCTGTAAAACGCGTGACTATATGCGGTGGTTTCGGCAAAATTAGTAAGCTAGCAGATGGCCATTTAGATTTGCACAGCAGCAGGTCATCCATCAACTTAGCAAAGCTCTCAAGGGTTGCTGCTGATTTGGGTGCTGATGCGCATTTAGTCAGGTCTATAGAGGCCTGTAATACCAGCCTAGAGGCCCTAGGCCTATGCCAAGCACAAGGCATAGATTTGGCCCACGCCGTATGTCAAAACGCCCTTCATTTTGCCCAAACCACCGTGCCCAAAAGCGTGCAGCTAGAGATATTTGCTGTGAACAGACAAGGCAAGCTATTGGCTAGCGCCTTTGGCAGTAGTGCGGGATTTGGCAAGGCCTTGGGTGGCTCTTTTGGTGAAGATTCGTGAAATTATTGATTTTAGGCGGTACCGCCGACGCACGCCACTTGGACACAGCCCTGCACCAAGCTGCGCCTAACCTAGAATTGATCTATAGCGTGGCAGGTCTGGTGCGCCAACCACAGGTGTCAGCTAACGTAATGAGCGTAGTGAGTGGTGGCTTTAGCCAATTTGGCGGCCTAAGTCACTACTGCAAAGACCAACAAATAGATGGCATTCTCAATGCTACCCATCCATTTAGCATCACTATGGGCGAGCATGCTCAAAAAGCCTGTAGCAAGCTAAGACTGAAGTATTGGCGGTTTTTGCGACCCCTTTGGCAGTAAACAGCTGGAGATGATTGGCGTTTATTTGACACGCGCACACCGTTATTTAAAGCGCTGTCTAGCTACCAGCGGGTATTACTTACCCTTGGCCAAGTAAGCGCTGATGAGCTGGCATTATTACCCGTAGATCAAAAGATTTGGCTACGCACGGCGGTGGCGCCAAGCTTTGATTTACCAGATCAGGTGAACTGGATTAAAGCCATAGGCCCCTTTGATGAATCATTGGAGCTGGATTTATTGCAGCAGCATCACATTCAAGCCATAGCCAGCAAAAACAGCGGTGGCAGCTCTACCCAAGCCAAATTAGTTGCTGCACGTAAGCTTAAACTACCCGTATTTATGCTACAGCGCCCAGCATACTCAGGCCCTGTAGAAGAAAGCTTTGATCAGCTTGTAGAGCGTTTAAGCCAGTGGGCTAACACCTCTAATCGCCTAGGCCTGAAACCCACACTTAAAGAGCGTTCACACCCATGATTCACTTGGTTTTTTTGATATGAGCTTTGTATACCAACCTAATCCGCAGGCTATTGAGCAAGACAGCTTTCGCCAGATTCGACAGTTAACAGACTTGTCTGGCTTAAGTGTGGATGCCCAACAAGTAGTCATGCGTGTAGTACACAGTGTGGGCGACCCTCTAGTGGCACAACACATGCGCATTAGTAGCAATGCTTGCGCCTCAGGGTGTGCGGCTTTGGCCAA
The DNA here is from genome assembly GCA_024686035.1 of Oceanospirillaceae bacterium. GTDB lineage: Bacteria > Pseudomonadota > Gammaproteobacteria > Pseudomonadales > Balneatricaceae > Njordibacter. The sequence continues at coordinate 5,596 of JAIBDW010000035.1, read as the reverse complement.
TCAAAATACAATTTTATGCGATGTGGAAATGGTGAAGCAGGGCATTACCAAGCGTATGATTGATAACCCACCTTTGTGCTATTTAAACCATGAAGCCACGGCCAAAATAGCTAAACAGCGCGGTGAAACACGCTCTATGGCTGCGCTAGAGCTTTGGGGTGATCAGCTTAAAGATAGCGTGGTAGTGATAGGCAACGCGCCTACTGCCCTGTTTCGCTTATTAGAAATGATTAAAGCAGGCGCACCTAAACCTGCGTTAATCGTGGGTATTCCCGTCGGCTTTGTGGGCGCAGCTGAGTCTAAACAAGCCCTTTGGGACATCCATGAAGAGCTGGGTATTCATTGCATTACTTTACTTGGGCGCCAAGGCGGCAGTGCCGCGGCTTCCTCTGCTGTGAATGCGTTATTACGTTGCAACATAGGTGAGCGCTACTGATGCCCAAAATCACCGTGATTGGCTTAGGCATTTGCCAGCCGCCATTACTCAATGCCAAAGCACTTAGTGCTTTACATAGCTGTGACTGCATTATGGGCTCGCCTAGACAGCTAGACAGTGTGGCACCCTTAAGTATTGATAGCTCACAAAAAGTGCACCAAGAATTGCCCAAGCTAAAAGAGATTGCAAGCCGTATTGAAGGCTTTAACCATGTGGTGATTTTAGCCTCGGGTGACCCACTTTTGTTTGGCATTGGTAAATATTTGCAGAACGAATTTAGCCTTGAAGCTGGCTATGAGGTTAGCTGTATTAGTGGCATTTCAAGCTTACAAGGCGTGTGTGAATTAACCGGTTTGTCCTTACAAGATGCACAATTGGTAAGCTTACATGGGCGCCCATTAAGCCAACTTAATCGACATTTACAAGCTCATCGCAAGCTGTTGATTCTTACCGATAAGCGCAGCCATCCACAAGCCATCGCCAAAGCTTTGGTCGCTGCAAATTTGCCACATTCCAAAATGCATGTATGCGAGCGTTTGGGTTATGCCGATCAAAAACACCGAGAGTTTGTCGCTAAAGATCTGGCTATCTCTACCCTAAGCTTTGCATCATTACACGTAACCCTTGTGCACACCCTTGGTGAAGGTCATCTCATGCCTAATTTCCCAGGCATCCCCGATGCTCACTTTGTAACCGATGGCGAATCTGGCAAAGGGCTGCTGACCAAACGTGAAGTGAGGCTTAATATATTGACTTTGCTGCAAGCCGCACCAAAAGATATAGGCTGGGACATAGGCGCAGGCTGTGGCGGTGTAGCAATTGAGTGGGCCCTTTGGAACCCACTAGGTAAAGTATATGGTATTGAAGATCACAACCAACGTATTGCTTGCTTAAATGCCAATATGGATACTTTTGGAGTGAGTGCTAACTTACAGATTATCCAAGGCAGAGCCCCACAATGCCTGAATGATCTGCCGAGTCCAAACAAAGTATTTATTGGTGGCAGTGGCGGTGCGCTTAGCCAAATATTACAGCTTGCATGGCAACGTCTACAACCTGGCGGGCGCCTCGTAGCCAGCGCAGTAACCGAACAAAGCAAAGCAAAGTTGCAAGAGTTTTCACAGCTTATTAGCCAAACTCCAGCAGACTATTTACAAGTGTCTATCAGCCGCCATGACACCATTGCTGGCCAAGACATACTGCGCCCCGCATTACCTATTACCTTAATGAGCTGGCATAAAGCCCCGCAAATATCAGCCGATACATTAGAAGAGACACCAAATAATGCATAATTTTCAAGCTAAAGCGGGTGTGTTTTATGGCGTGGGTGTAGGCCCAGGTGACCCATTATTAATTACCCTAAAAGCCCATCATCTTATTCAAAGTGCAGATGTGATTTGTTATTTGTCTAACCAAACAGGCACTTCACAAGCACGTGACATAGCCCAACATAGCATTGCTAGCCGCAGCACTGCTGCTACAGAAGTGGCCGTGCCCATGCCCATGAGCACTGATAGAACAGCCGCCAACGCAGCCTATGACTTAGGCGCACAACACATCAGTAGGCATATAAATGCTGGCAAATCTGTGGTGTTTTTATGTGAAGGCGACCCTTTATTTTTTGGCTCATTTAGCTACCTTTTAGAGCGTTTAAGTGGCTTACACGAGTGCCTTGTAGTGCCTGGCATTTCTTCTGTGAATGGCGCAGCGGCTGCTTTAAAGCAGCCTCTTACGTTACTGCAAGAATCATTTGTAGTAATGAGTGGCCGCCATAGCGATGCACAGCTAGAACAAGCCCTTATAAGCCACGACAGTGTGGTGATCATGAAAGCAGGCCGAGCTCGCCCACGTATTCTTGCTATATTGGATAAAACCAAGCGCACCGCGGATGCCAATTATCTGGCTTATATAGGCCGTGAAAGTGAAGAAATTGTAACTGACGTATCCACACTGGCTAACCAAGCCGGCCCTTATTTTTCACTGTTTGTTATATTAAAACAGGAGCGTGATTCGTGATTCGTATTTTTGCCTTAACCCAAGCGGGCGCAGGCTTAGGCAACCACTTAAAAGAGCTTTTATTAGCCCAAGATGCAAACGAAGAAGTTTCATTTGAGCTAAAGCCCAAGCCCTTTGCAGAAACCGTGCAAACCGCCTTTACCAACCAAGAGCGGCTTATTCTTATCTGCGCCACGGGCATTGCTGTGCGCACTTTAGCGCCTGTTTTAGTGGACAAATACACAGACCCTGCGGTGCTAGTGCTGGATGAAGAAGGTGCGTTTGTTATCCCCTTACTGTCTGGCCACGAAGGCGGCGCTAACGAATGGGGCCGTCAAGTGAGCCAGCTACTGCATGCGCAGCTAGCCATCACCACCGCCCAAACCTACTTACAACCAGTGTATACCGTGGGTATGGGCTGCGAACGCGGCTGCAGCCAAGCGCATTTGTTGGCGTTTTTGAATGACTGCTTGGCCAAGCAAAATCTCACAATAAATGACATTGTCAGTATTAACAGCATCGATATTAAAGCCGACGAGCAAGGCCTTATAGAGCTTGCTCAAAGCCTTGGTAAAAGCTTTCAAACCTATTCGGCACCAATATTGGCAGGCGTAAATGACCAGCTGATTAACCCTTCACAATACGTGTACGACACGGTGGGGGTTTATGGCGTAGCAGAGTCTGCTGCACTTTGGGCTGCCCAACAAGCCACAGGCAACAGCGCCCAGCTGATACAAGCCAAACTAAAAACACCAAAAGCCACTTGCGCCATTGCTAGGGCTTATCCGCCTGGCACTGGCTCAATAGGCGGGCACGATTAACCTTAATTATTACTAAATAAGTACGAGATCAACATGAGCAAATTATTTATCGTCAGCACCGGCCCAGGTGATGCGCAATTAGTAGCACCACGTGCACATGCAGCTATTGCTGCCAGTTCAGACCTAGTGGCATACGGCCTTTACTTAGATATTTTAGGTGATGTGTGTGATGGCAAAAGCCACCATGACCTTCCTCTTGGTGAAGAGATAGGCCGTGCTCGCCTAGCATTAAATTTAGCCGCCAGTGGCAAAACCACTTCGCTTATTTCAAGTGGAGACATTGGTATTTATGCCATGGCTACTTTGGTATTTGAGCTACTAGACATGCAGCTAGAAGGCAAAGAAAACCACCCAGAATGGCTAGACGTAGAGCTAGAGGTGATCCCCGGCATCTCTGCCATGCAAGCTGGCGCTAGCCGTGTGGGGGCGATGTTGGGCCATGACTTTTGCACTATTTCTTTATCAGATTTACTTACGCCTTGGGAGACTATTCTAAAGCGTATAGAAAAAGCTGGGGAAGGCGATTTTGTGGTGTCTTTTTATAACCCGGTATCTAAAAAGCGTGATTGGCAGCTGAACAAAGCCCGTGACATTTTATTACAGCATCGCCCTGCATCTACGCCTGTGTTAATAGGCCGCCAGCTTACCCGCCCAGATGAGCATGTGCGGATTATCCGTTTGGATGAGCTAGATGCCAAAGACGTGGACATGTTTACCATGGTCTCTGTGGGTAACAGCGAGTCTCGCCGTATTGTAAATGGCACCAAAGAATGGGTTTACACCCCGCGTGGCTACAAGAAAAAGCTGTAACAAGAACATTAAAAACTAGGACAACAAAATGACAGTATATTTTATTGGCGCAGGCCCAGGTGATCCAGACTTAATGACCATTAAAGGGCAGCGTTTATTAGACGCGGCCGCTTTGGTGCTTTTTGCAGGATCGTTAGTGCCCACTGAAAACATGGAAACCGCAAGAGCACGCGGCGCACTAGTGATAGACTCTGCTGCCCTAGCCCTAGATGCGCAAGTAGAGCTAATGGCGCAAACCCATGCCAAAGGCCAAGACGTGGCTCGTGTGCACTCAGGTGACCCATCGCTATATGGCGCCATAGGTGAGCAAATTAGGCGTTTAGAAGAGCTGGGCATTGATTACGAAATCATCCCAGGTGTTACCGCCTACGCTGCCTCTGCCGCATGGCTAGGTAAAGAGCTGACTTTGTCTGGCATATCACAAACACTAATCCTTACTCGTTACGAAGGCAAAACCCCCTTCCCAGAGCGTGAACGCCTGCCTGCTTTAGCGGCAACAGGTGCTACCTTGGCAATACACTTGGGTATTACACGTATTCACAAAATAGTGGAAGACTTATTGCCACACTACGGCGAAGACTGCCCAGTAGCCGTGTGTTATCGCACCAGCTGGCCAGACCAAGACAAGGTGGCAGGCACCTTGGGTGATATAGTGGCCAAAGTGCGCGCCAAGAAATTCACCCGCACCGCACTCATTCTAGTAGGCCATGTGTTAGATGCTGAAAACTTTGATGATTCATACCTGTATGATGAAAACAAAGCGCACATCTACCGTAAGAAAGATCATAATAAAAAGGTAAGTTAAGCGCGTATCGCCTTGCCACGAGTGATGTTTGCTCAAAGAAAAAAGCCTGCACATTGAACCATGTGTGGGCTTTTTTACGCTTGGGTTCTTTTGGGCCTTTACACACCTAGGGCGATGTAGGTATGTGGCTTGCTTCAATAAAGTCTTCAAACCCTAAATCAACATTATGACTGTAGTCTTGTTCGATAATCGCCTTTGCGTCTTCTGCATGCTCTATAGGCACATACAATCTCACGCCTCCCAATGCATTTGAATAGAACCAATCCATATTAATGGTGTATTCATCGGCTATTAAAGCCGGAATGTTGGCTGCTTCTAAGCTTGCTTTGGCAATATGCGCCTCGTGGGGAAATGAAAAAGCGGCGATTTGTATTTGATTATTCATCATAGGCATTCATCTCCTAACTCATTAACTTTAAAGCGATATAAGGCACCAAGTTAAAAATGAGAATGCCTATTTTATAATTGCCCATGTATGCAAAAAATAAACTAGGCAGCTGTGAAGCGCTTACACCTGCAAGCTTACTGTGGATGTTGATTAAAAAACCTTTAAACAGAAAAAGTACTAACGCTGAAAAAGTCAAAATGCCAATATTTATAGCGGCACACCAACCTAAGAATAGGGTCATTTCATTTAGGTTCATAGTGGGCTCCTCTGCTTACACTTCTTTTATATCATAGTATTGGGCAGCATTTGTAGGCAATAAATCAGAAAATGACTATGGTTTC